>NZ_PCZU01000043.1:0-28347 GCF_002887785.1 Rhodococcus sp. ENV425 | reverse complement strand
CGCCGAGCCGTACCGTCTCGGCGCGGGCCGGCGGCGGTCGTCAGCCGGTGCGCGGCCGGAAGCCGTCGACGAAGATCCGGGTGATGTCGCGCGCGAGGTCGGCATTGGAGCGCTGCGCGCTCGGTCGGTGCCAGCGCGGTGCCTGCCAGACGGCATCGCGGATCAGCTGGTAGAACACCTCCGGATCGATGTCGTCCCGGAAGATTCCCCCGGCGACACCCTCGGTGATGGCCTCCCGCCACGCCTTCTCCACCTCGTCGGCAATCTCGGCCAGGTCCGCCTCGACGAGGCGGTCCCGCATGTACTCGCCCTCGCGCTGCCAGATCGTCGTGGCGCCCCGGTAGTTCTCCGAGGTGGTCAGGGCGAGCAGGACGAGCGCTTCGATCCGCTCGACCGGCGGCAGGGTTCGGGACGTGATCTCGCGGCACCGGGCGGACAGGTCCTCGATGTATTCGCGGATCAGTTCGGTGACGATCGCTTCCTTGGACGGAAAGTAGTGGTAGAGCGCCCCGGAGTAGACCCCGACCTCGTCGGCGATCTCCCGGATGGTGGTTGCCGCGATTCCCTTGGTGGCGAACAGTTGTGCGGATCTGTCGAGGATCTGGCGGCGGCGCTCGTGCGGATCCATGGCACTCCTCGGGGCTCGGTCGTCGACGGCCGGTTCATTGTGGCACATCCATTGATCAAACGATCAGTGGAGCCTCAGACGGCGTGCTGTGAGTCCGCCGACCGGAGTCGGGTGAGGCGACGCCACGTCGTGAGGGCGGCCATGCGCACGGGGCCCGCCAGGGCGGCGGGGCGGATCGACGAGGTGGGGCCGCTGACGGAGATCGCGCCGACACACTTGCCGGCGTGACCGATCGGCGCCGCGACACAGGAGACGCCCGGGGCAGCCTCGTCGCGGTCGTGCGCCACGTGCTGTTCCCGGGTCCGGGCGAGCTCGCTGCGCAGCCGGTTCGGGTCGGTGACGCTGTGGCGGGTCCGGGCCGTCGGCGGGCGCTCGGCGAACAGCGCGTCGAGGTCGGTTCTTCCTTGTGCCAGAAGCGCCTTGCCCAACGCGGTGCAGTGTGCCGGCTGGCGTCCGCCCACGCGTGACGGGATGCGCATCGAATAGGGGCCGCCCACCTTCTCCAGATACAGCACCTCGGCGCCGGTGAGGACCGCCAGGTGGACGACGAGACCGGTGTGGCCGTGCAGTTCGTGCATGACGGGCAGGGCGGCCCGGTGCAGGGTGTCGTTGTGCTGGACGAGGGACCCGAGCTCGAGCATCTTCGTGCCCAGCGCATACGCGGGAGCGTCCCGTCGCACCCAGCCGATCTCGACGAGCTGGGTCAGCAGGCGATGCGTGGACGAGCGGGGCATGCCCGTCAGGCGGGTGAGCTCGGCCAACGTGAGCCGCTCGCTGTCGCGGAATGCCTCCAGCAGCCGGGCGGCGCGATCGATCACCGCCACCGGCACATCGCTGTGCGTCATGCTCTGCCTCCCACCGCCGAAGTGCGGTTACCTCTACTGATCAAGCGATCAATCAATGACTGTGGTGACTGTAACAGTTCGCCCGAGGGGCGGGAAGTGGAATCGAAGACCGAAACGCGGTCGATGGGGGCGGATCACCCGAGGGCGGCGGCCTCCTGCGAGGTGGCCGGCGGCTTCGCAGCGCCACGGTGACACCGACGAGCCGGCCCCGCGGCGACCGCCAGCGACGCCGCGGAAGCGACGGCACACGTCAGGTAGGACGGCGCCCTGCCCAACGCCCTTCGAGGGCCTCGCCCACCTGCCGGGCGAGGTGGTCGAGGTGCCGGCGGGTCACGGTGTCGTGGTCGGTGACATGCTCGCGCAGGCGATCGAGCTGGTCGGTGATCGCCGTGCGCTGCTCGCCGGTGGCGGCTTTCCATGCCAGCTCCCGCAGCATCGACAGCAGCGCGTCCAGCACCATCGGATCGTCGGCGCCGTAGAGCCGCGGCTGGGTGCACACCAGATCCAGCAGCTCGGCGAAGGTCGGCCGCGCCAGCACCACCCGTACCCGATCGTGCTCGTCGCACTGGGTGTGCGGGCCGAGCCGAAGGTCGAGAAGGTCGGCGAGGACCGCGGTGCACGAGATCAGTCCGTGCACGGCGGTGGTGGGATCGTTGATCCCGGGCGAGAGGGCCCGCACCACCACATCGGTCAACTGCCGCAGTCCGTAGCCGATGTCCTGGACGGCGGTGCGTTCGCTGCCGGTGCGCAGCGCCGCGCGTACCCGTTCGCTCAGCCGGTGCGCCGCGTCCTCGGTCAACGGCTCCTGCGGGCGGACGGACCAGGAGAACGCGACCGGTGTGCCCGCCAGGACCGGGCTGCCCACCGGGCGGTTTACCCACACCACCGCCTCGGCCCGCTCCGCCGCGGTGAGCAGGGCGTGTTCGTCGATCTCGACGAGGAATCCGGACGAGGCCGCTTCGACGAGGTGCGGGTGCGGCGGTGGCACGGGCACCGGCACGGCAGGTGTGTCCCGGCGTGCGGGAGGCAGGAGACGGGTGGCGGTGGCGCAGGTGTCGGCCCGCACGTGCTCGAGCACGGCTTCGACGCGGATCTGCCGGACCAGATGTCCGAGGAACAGCACCAGCGCGACGACGCTGGCCACCGCGAGCAGGTATGCCGTCGTCACCGCCATCTGCGGGACGAACGTGGTGCCGTCGGTGTCGCTGCGGACGGTGCGCAACACGGTCAGCGCGTAGATGAACGTCGCCAGGAACAGCGCCAGGGTGCGTTGGACGACACGGTCGGCGGCGAAGGTGCGCAGTAAACGCGGGGAGTACTGGCTGCTGGCCAGTTGCAGGGTCACCAGTGTCAGCGAGAACGTCAGCGCCGTGACGGTGATCAACGAGGCGGCGATCGCGCTCAGTACCTCGCGGGCGGCGTCGGCACCGCCCCCGAACAGATATCCCGCCACCGTCGGTGGCAGCCGGTCATCGAGGGCGGCGTCGAGCTCGGGCACGCCGATGCCGGCCAGCACGGCCAGCAGCACCGCGGCCGTCGGGACGGGCCACAGCCGGGAGCGCACCGCTTCGACGAACACCTGTCGACGCTTCAGTACGGAGGAGATCGGTCCCCGTCGCCTCCGGGCCCCGGGGCCGCCGTCGGTCTCGAACTTCACGGACACCGCCCGGAACCACATTCCTCGCGCATACCCCCGCCCGCGGCCGGGTAATCGCGCACCCGTCACTGCGCCTGCCGGAGTGCGGCGGATCGGTTGGAACGGCCTCGGTGGCCGGGCCGAGGTGGATACGATGCCGACACCTGTGCAGGACTGGTGCGACGAACGGAATCGGTCATGACAAAGCTGGTGAACTCGCTGTCCGAGGACGAATTCGTGTTGGTGCGGCAGACGAAGAAGACGGAGATGGCAGACCTCGACGAGGACGGCCTGATCGATCTGCACACCCGTATCCGCCGATCCCGCAACAAGTACGTCAAGCTCTACCGGCGGCAGGGTGCCGAGAAGGTCGGCGCGAAAAAGTCTCGTGCGGCCGGTAAGTCGGCGAACGAGCGGAACGCCGGCAAGGCGGAGGTGTTCGAGGATGCGCTGGCCCGGGTCAGCCGCCAGCTGGGGGCGGTGGCCCGCCGCTCGGCCGAGGAGCTGAAGCAGGAACGGCTCGCTCGCGCCCGCTCGGATGCCGCCGCGCCCGCCGAGGATGTCGGTGCCGAGGGCAAGGTGCGGTCGAAGGGCAAGACCCGCGTCGATGCCACCCGTAACTCGGCCGGCCGCAAGAAGTACGAGGCGTCGACCATCGCCGCCGGGGCGCGCCGGCAAGCCAAGAAGGACAGCAAGAACCGCTGAACGTCCGGGATCCGCCGCGACGACGTCGGTGGAGCAGGCCCGGGGTGCCGGTGCATGTGAAGCACACCGGCACCGCCGAGCCGGTCAGTGAGTTGCCAGCGCGACGCGCCGGCCGTCTCCTCCGCGACCGGGCTGCCCCGGGACGCGGGGCGGTCGTCAGGCGAGAGCGGTTGCCGAGCGTCCCTCGAGGGCGGATTCGACCAGGTTGCTCTTGGGTAGCGTCGAGCCGGACTGCACGGCCTCGATCCACTGGGTGGTCGTGGTGACCGCGGCGAAGTTGGACTGCAGCAGCACCATCAGGGTGGTGTGCAGGGACTGCGCGGAGACCTGCCCGGCGGCGTTCGCGAGATGGATCGCACCGGTGGCGTCGGAGAGGATCTCCGTGGCGAATCCGAGCGCCTCGGCCTCCGCGGCGGTGGCGAGATCGCAGTTGTTGGTCATGTATCCGACGATCGTGACGGTGTCCACCTCGCGGGCGCGCAACCAGCCGGCCAGGTCGGTGCCGGCGAACACGCTCGCGTACTGCTTGTGCACGCGTTTGCACGTCGGGTCGATGCGCCGCTCGAGATCCGGGTGCAGCGACCATCCTCGCGAACCTTCGACGAAGACGGGGGCTCCGTCGGGCATACGGTGCTGAACGACGACGACCGGGACGTCGTGGGCGGCGGCAGCGTCGAGGGCGGCCTCGATGTTGGCGAGCGACTGCTCGCGCGGCGGGTACTGGATCTCGAGTGGTCCGTCGAAGTACTCCTGCTGGACGTCGACAACGACGAGGGCACGGCGGGGTGCGGTCACGGGTTTCCTCCCTGGGAAATCATTCGGGGTGTCGCGCCCACGGGGTGAGCGCCTCACTGCCCGATTGTTCGGCAGGTCTACCCTGGCCGGAAGTGGCACGAATGCACACTTTCGATGAGATCGGGCCAACCCGGGAGAACAGGATGCGAATCGCTGTCTACGCCTTCGACGGGATCACCATGTTCCACCTCGCGGCACCGTTGCTGGTGTTCGCCGAAGTGCGCCGTCTCGGTCCGGCCCCCGACTGGCAGACCCGGCTGTGGTCGGACCGGGCCGGCTCGGTCTGTACCGCCGAGGGATACCCGATCGGTGAGGTGACCGGACCCGAGACGGTCGACTGGGCCGACATCGTCATCGTCCCGTCGTGGCCGATGCCCCCGAGGCCGATCGGTGCAGAGTTGAAAAGACAGCTGCGCCAGGCACATGCGCGGGGTGCGGTGATCGCCGGGTTGTGTCTGGGGGCGTTCGCCGTCGCCGACGCCGGGCTGCTCGACGGTCGTGCGGCGGTCACCCACTGGGAGGCGATGCCGCTGCTCGCCGAACGCTGCCCCGGCACCGAGGTGGACTCCTCGGTTCTCTATATCGACCACGACGACGTCCTCACGTCCGCAGGTACGGCCTCGGCGATCGATGCCTGTCTGCACCTGGTCCGCAAACACCTCGGGTCGGCGATCGCCACCCGGGTGGCCCGATACCTGGTCGTGGCTCCGCACCGAGAAGGGGGACAGGCACAGTACATCGAACGTCCCCTCGCGCGGCCCGCCACCGACACCGCGATCGCCGAGGTGCTCGAATGGGCGCTGACCCGGCTCGACGAACCGCTCGCGGTCGATCGACTCGCGGATCGGGCCCGGATGAGCCGGCGCAGCTTTGTCAGGCACTTCCGGCAGGCCACCGGCACCACGCCGGCACGCTGGATTCTCACGCGCCGACTGCAGGAGGCACGCGCTCTGCTCGAAACCACGGATTGGAGCATCGATGCCGTCGCGTCCGCGTGCGGCTTCGGCAGCAGCGCCACCTTCCGGCAGAACTTCACCTCCGCCTTCGCAACTTCACCCACCGCCTATCGTCGGCAGTTCGCATCCCGGCCGCAACCGCTGGTACCCAGGAGGACGTGAAAGTGACACGAGGTGCGAGTCACCGGCGAGGGGCCAAGTCCCGTGAGGTGGTGTACGACGTCGCCGCGTGATTCCTCGGCGGGAGGTCAGGTAGTCAAGGCCGGTGCAACCTCCTCGGCGGGTTCAGTCACGGTTCTTCGGCCGTGTTGGTACGGGAGCGGGCGAGCACATCCAGTCCGAGGTAGCGGCGCCCTTCGATCCACTCATCGTGCTCGCTCCGCGAGCACCGCCTCGACGAGACGGATCAACGCGGTACGATCCGGAAAGATCCCGACCACATTGGTTCTCCTACGGACTTCTTTTGTTGAGGCGCTCCCTGCGGATGATTGCTCCAGATCTGCTTCCAGATCTGTTTGGGAAATACTTTGAACCCCAACAGATCCGACACTGCGGCGTCGAGGTGGTCGGCGGCCTTCGCCGACTTCCCGGATTGGTGCCGGGTCATAGGCCTGCCCGGTTGAGACGTTCGATGAGGCGTGGTTTGCGCGCATGCGTGTGACGTAGTGCCAGGATGCGCTGGGTGAAGGTGTCACGTCGGCGTCGCGTTCGGCGAGCGTCCGGAGATCGGTGACCAGTGCGGCGGCGGCGTCGTACTCGCCGGACTTTCGGGTGGCGATCATCGCGTCGATGCGAGACCACGGGCCTTGTGCCGGCGGGCTTCCTCCCCGGCGCGCCGGGCAGCTGCCCGGCGCTCATGGTCGCCTCGGCGACGCGCCGCGGCCTCGAGAAGATCGGCCACGGTCCGGCGAGGTGGGGCGGGCAGGTTTGTGGTGTGCTCCGTTGTGGAATCGACGAAGCATCTCCATCCGGACGGTCACCGTGTGATTTTCGGCGACCCGCAGCAGGAGTCGAACGGTGCGCTCGTGCGGGCCGCGATGGCGAGCAGGTCGTCGTCGAGGCGGAGAAGTTCGGCCAGGGCGCGCTGCGCCGCGCTGAGGGTGGCCAGTCCGGGGCGGCACGGGTGACATCGGTGCGCCGGCGTCCGAATCGACGTCGCCGGACTCGTCCTCGCTGGTCAGGTCCAGCACGAGGAATTCGCTCGTGGTCCAGGCAGTTACCCGCTCGTCGACGCAATAGTCCCCGACGACGTCGAGGTCGAGCAGGCCGCGCGGAAGGCGGAGCAGGATCCGCCGTGTTCCCCAGTTGGCCAGGTACAGGTGCGCGGCGTAGTAGCGCTCCATCATCCGGTTCGGATCGTCCCGGAAGCTGCCCAGTGGAACTCGTTGACGAAGCTGGTGGCCGTGATCCTCGCGCGGGTGGACAGGGAACGCACTTCGGCCTGCTGACGCTCGTCCAACGGCCGGTCGACGGTGAGGAACTCGTAGTGCTGGTACTCACTCATCGCCCCTCCCGCCGATCGGCGCGGTCGTAGGGCTCCGCCCGGAAACCCGAGTCGTCTCCCCGATGGATGAACAGGTGTCCCTCGAGTGTGGCGTCCTGCGCCAGGGCGGCCCAGCCGCGGCCGCTGACCTGGTCGCCTTCGTCGTCGCCGTCCCAGCTGAACTCCACGGCGGTGCGGCCGTCGCGTTCGATGGTCCGGCAGTCCATCCAGCCGCGGACGGCGATGAAGCCGAACTGGCCGGTCCCGTCGGCGGCGAGCTCGATGAAACCGGGTTCGACGAGGTCGATCGCGTCGCGGTCCCAC
This sequence comes from Rhodococcus sp. ENV425, assembly GCF_002887785.1. Lineage (NCBI taxonomy): Bacteria > Bacillati > Actinomycetota > Actinomycetes > Mycobacteriales > Nocardiaceae > Rhodococcus > Rhodococcus sp. ENV425. The sequence goes on along the minus strand of NZ_PCZU01000043.1, from coordinate 20,975 downwards.
AGGTCCATCTCCACGATCCGCCACCGACCGGTCAGGCGCCTCACTGGTCCTCCATACTTGTCGCGAGTGCGGTGTCAGGGTAGCGACCGCGGGGGACCGATGCCGCGCGTCGCCGGCGCAGCGGCCTGCCTGAGATTCCCCTGAACCAGTGGACACGGAGGTCGGGGGCTCGGTGAGGGCTTGATCGCGGCGCGGCCTCGCCGAACGTGCAGCCCACGTCCCCTTGACCTACTTGACTTGACCTACTTGACCGAGGACGATCGAGGTATGAGCACTCCACTGAAGAAGGTTGTCGACGACCAGCTGGACGCCAGCGGGATGGCCGCGGAAGAGCTCAGCGACGACGACGCGCGGTACGTGGCCGACGGCGTGAGACGTATGCTGTCGAGCCTCAAAGCGCGCCGAGCGTGGGAAAAGCACATCGGCCCGATCCTGACCCACAAGCAGACCCTCGAAGTGACCGGCTGGTCGAAGCAGGCGCTCAGCCAGGGGGTCAGGGACAATCGCGTGTTGCGCCTGACCGCCGCGGAGGGCACTGCCGGCTACTGGTCGGATGGCTTCACCGAGACTGCCGCCGGCTACCGACCGATCGCGGGGATCAAGAACGTCCTGGGCGCCTGGGCCCATGCCGACGTCGAACCGTGGACGATTGCGTCGTGGATGTCGAGTGCGCAACCCGAACTCGACGGCCGGACACCGCGGCAGGCCCTGCTCGACGGTGACAGTGCTGATGTCGAGAAGCTCGCCCGCCAGGCGTCGGAACGGATCGCTTCGTGAATGTTTCCCGCGCACAACAACACCTGAAACCGCCACCGTCCCCGGACACACTCCGGGGACGGTTCCCTGAGACCGGGCTGGCTGCCCGTACGACGATCTACCGCAGTCATGCCGCCGGCCTGGGGGCGTGGTGGTTCAGCAGCAATGGGGGCGGCCGTTTCGATCTCACCGGGTCCGAGGGAACCTGCTACACCGCGGAAACCGAGCTCATCACCTTGCTCGAGGCGTGGAGCGGCATCTACGTCATCCCACGTCCGGAACTCGTCAAGCGGGACATTTCAACGGTGATTGTCCGTAGGGATCTGCGTCTCGCCGACGCGACCTCCAACCGGGCGATCCAGTTCGGATTGACCTCCGAGATGTTCACCACCACCGACGATCCGCTGACCCAGCAGTGGGCAAAGGCGTTGCACGAAGCGGGGTTCGACGGCATTCGGTATTTGGCACGGCACGATCTCAAGCACGTCGATGCGTGCATCGCGGTATTCGCGGCCAGCGGCGATCAGACCGGCACAGACGAAGAGCCCAGCGATTTCGCGGTGCTCGGTACCGAGAACCTGCTCGACCGCCCGGACCTGTGGGAGGCGCTGGAGGAAGAGGCAGGGATCGTGGTCCTCGACATCCCCAGGAGCTTCTGACCCTCCTCGCGAATGTCGGACGTGGGTCCTACGGTTGATGACTATGACATCGCGTCTCGCGGTAGCTGGTTGCGTTCCCGAGTCGATCATTGACGAAGTGCAGCGGTGGTACTCAGCGCCCGGTGTGGGTCGCTGGATGGACTCCGAGTTCGACGTCAGCGCCCTCGTCGAGCAGATGGCCGGCTCGGGACGGTTCGTCGGCAAATACCTGCTTGCTTCCTGGGGATGTGTGGGATTCGACAGCGAACATCAGCCTGTGGCATTCATGGGCGCCGACGTGTTGGTCAACCGTTCAGAGCAATCCGACTGTGGCCGGCCCGGAACTCGGAGGAAGCAGGTCCGCGACAACTGAGGTGAACCGTCTCGGGATTGATGCCGCTTTCCATTCTCGAGAGATGATGCACATCATGTTCTAGCGTTACCCGGCGAGGTCCTCGACGTCGTGATGAAACTCCGCCACCTACTGCGTATGGTTGCGGACCATCGCCCACGTGCGCGGCCCGTCGCCGGGCAGGGTCACGGAACCGACGACGTCGAAACCGAGCCTGCGGTAGAACGCGACGTTCCGCTCCGACGACGTCTCCAGGTACGCGGGCACCCCCGCTTGGCGGGCTTCCCTGAGTCCGGGTTCGAGGACCGCGCCGCCCAGGCCCCAGCCCTGCCGGTCCGGATCCACGGCGACGGTCGCGAGGAACCACACCGGTCCGACGGGCCGCAGTGGCGCCAGCGCCTCCTCCGCGGCCGCCGCCGCGTCGGCCCGATCACCGGACAGCTCGGCGACGCGTCCGGCGATGCGTTCGAAAGCCTCTGGGATTCCGGTGGACTCGGGGGTGGTCCACACCGCGACGGCCGACGCGTCGTCGGCCACCCACACCCGCCCACAGCGCAGGCCGATCTCGGTCAGGTACAGCCGCTGCAACTCCTCGACGCGACGCAGGTGGTCACGGGCATCGACGGTGTGGCGGGTGAACGGGTAGTCGGCGAAGGCGCGCGCCAGGGTGCGGGTCGCGCGGTCGACGTCGGCGGGCTCGGCGGGACGTATCTCGGTCATCGCGACCCACCGTAGAGCCGCGCCGGGTCCGGCCGCGAACCGTTTACCGCGCGGCCCGGGTGGTGGGCCGGATCTCGAACCGTTCGGGGATCCGCAGCCACGCGGTGCTCACCGTCGACCAGTCGCCCACCCCGGGCCACGGCCCCGACTGGCTGTGCCGGTAGCCGCCGGCCTCGTACCGGTCGTACGGCACCTCGGACAGCCTGGGGTGGGCGCACAGCAGGCCGAGGGCCGACAGGTGCACGGCGTCCCACTCCTCGGCGATCGACGGCCAGTCCGGGACGCGCGCCCCGCGGTACTCGAGCGGATGGTCGGCGATCAGGGCCGCCCAGTCGCCGGCGGTGTCGATCCGGGCGATCCGCGCGACGTCCGGATCGAAGTGCACGGTGTAGCGGGCGGGGTCCTTCAGGCCGCGCAGGTTCTCGCCGCTGGCGCTCCACGTGTCGCTCGTCCCGTCGTGCAGGGGCGTCGCGGTCCAGAACGCGCCGTCGGGCAGCGCGCCGGGCCGCTTGCGGTTGCGCACCCGCGGCAGACTCAGCTCGGTGATCGTGCCCTCGTGGGTCTGCGGGGAGTCGAGGGTGTTCCGGCTCGGGTGACGCAGCGCGGCGCAGATCGCCTCGGCCATCTCGATCGTCGCCGGTGCGGTGAGGGCCATGTCCAGGACGTCGTTGGCGCCGTTGCCGTAGAGGTACTCGCCGATGATCAGCACGAGGTCGTCGACGAAGCCCTCGAGGGTGTCGGCTTCGACGAATGCGGCGACGGACGGCCGCGGATCCGCGTCACGGTAGGCGCGCAGGTACCAGTGGACGAGCATGCGTCCCGGGACGGTGTCGAGGAGGTTCGCCGCGGCATCCGAGCACATGCCGGACATGTTGCCGTACGTCGGCTCCCTGCCGGCTGACCACACGCACTGCCGGCTGACCACACGACCTGCCGGCTGATCACACGCCCTGCAGCGAACCGTTGCTCAGGCGCCGGCTCTCGTGGTGCGCCGCTCGATCGTGACTGCGGGTGCCGGGACCGGTGGCGTCAGGGCCGGCGGCAGCGCGAGCACGACGATCTTGACCCAGACGGAGCCGATCTGGCGGCCCAGCCCGCCGGTGTTGTAGGGCAGGCGGTACTTCTCGCACAGAGCCTGCACCTCGGGCGCCATCGCCGGGTACCGGTGCGCCGGGATATCGGGGAACAAGTGGTGCTCGATCTGGTGCGAGAGGTTTCCGGACATGATGTGGAACAGCGGGCCGCCGGTGATGTTCGCCGATCCGAGCATCTGCCGCACGTACCACTGCCCGCGGGTCTCGTCGGCGGTTTCGTCCTCCGTGAAGGTCTGCACGCCGGACGGGAAGTGGCCGCAGAAGATGATGGAGAACGCCCACACGTTGCGGACCAGGTTGGCGGCGGCGTTCCCGGCCAGCGTCGGGAGCATCAGCGGCCCGGACAGCAGGGGAAAGACCACGTAGTCCTTGAGGACCTGGGGGCGGGCCTTGCGCCACCAGCCGCGGACCAAGGGTGCGATGTCGCGCCACGGGCGTCGGCCCCGGAGTACGCGGTCGGTCTCGAGGTTGTGGAGCATCACGCCCCACTCGAAGGTGAGCATCAGCACGAGCGCATACAGCGGGTTGCCCAGGTAGTACGGGTTCCAGCGTTGACCGGGGTCCATCCGCAGGATGCCGTACCCGATGTCGCGGTCCCGCCCGAGGATGTTCGTGTAGGTGTGATGCATGTAGTTGTGCGAGTATTTCCACTGGTCGGCGGGACAGACGATGTCCCATTCGAAGTCCTGGGAGTTCACGCCGGGCTCGCGCATCCAGTCGTACTGACCGTGCAGCACGTTGTGCCCGATCTCCATGTTGTCGAGAATCTTCGAAATCCCGAGTGCGCCCACGCCGGCCAGCCACGCAGGCGGAAACACCCCCAGATGCATCAGAACTCGGCCGGCCACCTCGGCGCCCCGCTGCACCTTGATGACGCGAAAGAGGTAGTCGCGATCCTGGGCGCCGAGGTCCGCGGTGATGCGGGCGCGCAGCGCATCGAGTTCGCGCCCGAGTTCCTCGACCTGGTCGTGGTCGAGCACGACCACGTCCGCGGGTGGCCTGCTCGCCGGGGAGCGGACCGGCAGCGGGAGGGTCGGCAACGATGGCATGGGCAACTTCAGTCCGAGCATCTCGGGCCTCCTCGTGCTGGTGCGGTGCTGTGAGCGTGGTCGAACGGAACTCCTGTCGTCGGCGCACCCGCACAGACACCGCCGCGATGTGCGGCGCGCGGGGGCACTCGGCGCAGTAGCGCCATACCGGAGGGGTGCGCGGTGGGGCGGTGGGCCGCCACGTCCGTCCTGTCAGTGCCTCCTCTGCATCGACCGGCACTCGATTCATCCAGTGTCGTGGCTTCGGATCTCCGCGGCATGGCCGCCACTTGAACATTGGGTTTCCGGGGCAGTTCCCCCAGGTCCTGGTGATCGAGTGGTTGCGGCGTCGGTCGGAGAGTCTCGACGCGAGGGGCTTGCGCCGCCGCTATTCAGCGTTACTATGTACCAGTAGTCAGTAACGCTTAGTAGTTGAGGAGGTGTTCCGTGAGCAAGCAGATGACGGAGATGCTCAAGGGAACGCTGGAGGGCATCGTCCTCGCGATCGTTTCCAACCGGCCCGCATACGGCTACGAGATCACGGCATGGCTGCGGGAGCAGGGCTTCTCCGACATCGCCGAAGGCACCATCTACGCCCTGCTCGTCAGGATCGAGAAAAGAGGCCTGGTCGACGTGGAGAAGGTGCCGTCCGAGAAGGGGCCACCGCGCAAGGTGTATTCGCTCAACGCGCAGGGACAGGAATACCTCGAAGAGTTCTGGGGGACATGGAGCTTCCTCACAGAACGGCTCGAACAGCTCCGCGAAGGAGGCAGATGACCATGTTCATCTCGAAGATGCTCGGGGACAAGCGGCGATGGCGGCAATACAAGGCGCGCACGAAACAGCTTCCCGCGGACTACCGCACGGCGATCGATGCGCTCGAGCGGTACCTGATGCACTTCGGGCCGGGGGACCCCGCCAGCGCGGCTTCGATGTTCGAGGACCTCGCCGATCTCTTCGAGCAGAGCGCGGCGGACGGAACGCCGATCCGCGCCGTCGTCGGGGAGGACCCGGTCGAGTTCGCCGAGGCATTTCTCCGGAACTACCCGGAGGGTCAGTGGATCAGCAAGGAACGGGAACGGCTGACCGACACCATCGATCGCGTTGCGGGCCCCGAATCGTGACGCACGAGAGAACGGATATCCGGATGGCAACCGATCAGGTGCAGTTGCCCGCGATCCGCGTGCAGGGCCTGGAGAAGTCGTTCAAGGACCTGCCGGTGCTGCGCGGCGTCGACTTCGACGTGGCGCGGGGCAGCATCTTCGCCCTGCTCGGCTCCAACGGGGCGGGCAAGACCACGGTCGTGAAAATCCTGTCCACGCTGCTCGAGGCCGATGCAGGGAGTGCCGGCGTCAACGGCTTCGACGTCGCTACGCAGGCTGCGGATGTGCGAGAGTCCATCAGCCTCACGGGACAGTTCGCCGCCGTCGACGAAATCCTCAGCGGACGTGAGAATCTCGTTCTGGTCGCCCGGTTGCGGCACGTCGAGGATCCGGGCAGGATCGCGGATGATCTGCTCGAGCGCTTCTCGCTGACCGACGCGGCCACACGGAAGGTGTCGACGTATTCGGGCGGCATGCGCCGCCGCCTCGACATCGCGATGAGCCTCATCGCGGATCCGCCGGTCATCTTCCTCGACGAGCCGACGACCGGGCTCGACCCCCAGGCGCGCCTCGAGGTGTGGCAGGCCGTCCAGGAACTCGCCGAGCACGGCACGACGGTGCTGCTCACGACGCAGTACCTGGAGGAGGCCGAACAGCTCGCCGACCGGATTGCGATCCTCCACGAGGGCCGGATCATCGTGAACGGCACCCTCGCCGAGCTCGAGCAGTTGCTCCCGCCCGCCACGGTCGAATACGTCGAAAAGCGGCCGACCCTCGAGGACGTCTTCCTTGCCGTCGTCGGTGCCGACGGCAAGGACGGCGACGCCGGCAACGACGCAGTGCCGGCACGGAAGAGTAGGGGACAACGATGACCAAGCACTTCTTCGGCGACACCGCCGTCCTGCTGGGGCGCTCTCTGCGCCACATCACGCGCAGCCCGGACACCATCACCACGACCACGATCATGCCGATCGCCTTCCTGCTGCTGTTCGTCTACGTGTTCGGCGGCGCGATCAACTCGGGGTCGAATTCGTATGTGAACTACCTGCTGCCCGGCATTCTGCTCATCACCATTGCTTCGGGCATCTCCTACACCGCATTCCGGCTCTTCCTTGATATGAAGAGCGGCATCTTCGAGCGATTCCAGTCCATGCCGATCGCACGCTCGTCCGTTCTGTGGGCGCACGTGGTGACGTCGTTGGTCGCCAATCTGGCCTCGGTCGTGGTCATCGTGCTCGTTGCCCTCCTCATGGGATTCCGCTCGGCGGCGGGAGCGCCGGCGTGGCTCGCGGTCGCCGGCATCTTGATCCTGTTCATCCTGGCGTTGACGTGGATCGCCGTGATTCCCGGTCTCTCCGCGAAGTCCGCGGACGGCGCGATCGCGTTCTCCTACCCGCTCATCTTCCTGCCGTTCATCAGCTCGGCATTCGTGCCCACCGACACCATGCCCGGCCCGGTACGCGCCTTCGCCGAGCACCAGCCGGTGACGGCCATCGTCGACGCTATCCGCGACCTGTTCACACAGCAGCCGGTCGGTGCCGACATCTGGATCGCCCTCGCCTGGTGTGTCGGCATCCTCGTCGTCGCGTACATCTTCGCCATGGTCACGTACCGCCGCAGGATCGGCTAGGACGGGCGCCGCGGCGGGGAACGGTGGGCCACGAGCTCACCCGACCCCGCCGACGTGTGCGCCGTGGCCAACCATCTTCCCGTCCGGCCGGGCAGGGACTACCGTTCGCCCATGCGCGCAGCCGCCGTCGTCGTCGCCTGTCTGGTCGGCGCGGCCGCGTGCGCGTCCCCACCACCGCCGGACCCACCACCGCCGGCGCCGCCGGCGCGTGTCACGGTCGACGGGCGGGGCCTGATTCTGGACGGGAAGCCCTGGTGGCCGACCGGGCTCAACGCCTATCAGCTCGCCTCCGACTGGGACGTCAACGGTGGCTGCGGCGCGCAGGTGGACCTGGACGCGTACTTTTCGTCGCTGCCGCCGTCGTCGCTGACGCGGTTCAACGCCTTCCAGGCGCTGGCGTTGAACCGCGTCACGGGGACCCTGGACTTCGCGGCGATCGACGCCGTGTTCGCCGCCGCCGAGCGGCACGGCCAGCTCGTCATGCCGGTGCTGTCCCCGCAGGACGGCGCGTGCGGCAACGAGCTGTACAAGGACCGCGCCTGGTACGAACACGGCTGGACCACGCGCCGGGCCCCCTTCGCGGTCAGCTACCGCGACTGGGTCCGCCTGGCCGTGGACCGGTGGCGGGTGTCGCCGGCGCTCGCCGCGTGGGACCTGCTGGGCGAGCCCGAGCCCGGCGTGTGCGGCGACGCCGCGTGCAGCCTGCCGCGGCGCTCCTGCCCACCCGACTCGGCGCAGCTGCTGCGCGCGTGGACCGACGCGGTCGGCCGGATCGTGCGGGAGACGGACCCGCGGCACCCGATCACCCTCGGCCTGATCGGCGGGGACCAGTGCGGCAGCGCCGGGGACGGCTACGCGCAGCTCGCCCGGTCGCCGTACGTGGACGTGCTGCAGTACCACGACTACGACGAGGCGGCGTGGCTGCCGGTGCGGCTCGGGCAGGTGACCAAGCCGATCCTGGTGGCCGAGCTCGGCATAGAAGCCGGGAGCTGTCTGCCGCTGCCCGAACGTGCCGAACGCGTGGACACGGCCCTGACCGGCTACCGCGAGGCCGGGGCCGCCGGCGCGCTGCTGTGGGCGTTCGTGCCCGACCCGCGCGGCGGCGAGTGCACGTACGACATCGGCCCCGGCGACCCGGCGTTCGAGGTACTCGCCCGGCACCGGACCTTCTGACCCGTGCCGCGTCGATCGCCGCGTGGAGGGACGTGCGCCCGGTAGCCGTCCAGCATCGAACCACCGTTCCCGGACCGTTCGAACGGAACTGTCCGCCAGTCGGATACGGAACCGGAACACGGTCGCTCGCAGTAATTCGTTTGCGGGTTCACCCCGTGGTGAATATTGTCTGCTGCGTCCGGCGGAGAGGCCGGTCGAACTCGGATGGAAAGTGGTGAATTATGCCCCGGACAGCCGCCGAGCTCCTTCACGATCCCGTGAAGCGCTCGGACCGGTGATCCGCACCCACCATCGGATCGCCTGTCCGGTGTGAGGTCTTCGCGGGATCGACAGTGCTCGGCACACATTGCAGCACAGTTGATCTCACAGAGGAGAACCCAAGTGTCCCACAGTGGCACATCGATATCGCACCTTTCCACGTTCACATGTATCCGGTGCGGGCTGACGGTACCTGCCGCGACGCCTGCCGGTGCAGCACGGACGCACTGCCCGAACTGCCTCGCCGGAAAGCACCGACCCGGACCGGACGCCGGGTGTGGAGCACGCACGCACCCGATCTCGATCGCGGTGCTCCGGGGCGGAGAGTGGATGCTCATCCACCGCTGTACCGCCTGCGGTGGCCTCGACGCGTGCCCGGTGGTCGAGGACGACAACCAGTTGCTGTTGCTCCGCATCGCGGTGAAACCGCTGGCGCAACCGCCGTTCCCGCTCGAGCATCTCGCACAACTGTAGGAGCGCTCGGTGTCCCGCAGGAACAATCGAACAGCTCGAGTGCAGCGGCCGAAGCCGGCACATCGCGACGCACCCGCGCGGCACGGAACATCGTTCCGCTGCCTCGGATGCGGTCTGGACGTGCCGATGCAGGCGCCCGGAACCGCGCACCGCAACCACTGCCCGCACTGCCTGTCCAGTAGGCACGTCGATCGTGTGCCCGGCGACCGGGCCGCCGGCTGCGGGGGCCGGATGGAGCCCATCTCGGTGACCGTGCGCGGGGGTGGGGAATGGGTGATCATCCACCGGTGCCGCACCTGCGGCACGCTCGACGCCAACCGCTGCGCCGGGGACGACAACCCGCTTGCGCTCGTCCGGATCGTGCTGCGGCCGATCTCGGCCTCGGGCGTGCTCCTCGACGGGTAGAGGCCGACGCCCCGGGAGCGCTTTCCATCTCGCTGCGGAAGGCCTTGTCTGCCGGCGGGGACGGCAGGATCGACCGAACGTCGCGGGTGCCGTCCGTCCGTGTCAGCTGGACGGTTCGGTCGCCGGGTGGGCCGGGAGATGAGTCGCGGCCCAGCTGGCGAGAAGCTTGAGCCGGTCTTCGGAGTCGGTTCCGGGTTCGGCGGTGTAGATGGTCAGATCGAGGACCCAGTCGTCGTCCGCTGCCAGGTCCAGGGAGTGGTAGACGAGGTCGAGCGTGCCGACCACCGGGTGGTTGAACTGCTTGTTCCCGACGTGATGGATGCGGACGTTGTGTGCTGCCCACCGGGCGCGGAATTCGTCTCTGAGCGTGGAGAGTTCACCGACGAGCTGACGCAGGTCCTTGTTGTGGGGATCGCGGCCGGCCTCGGCGCGCAGCAGTGCCACGGTCACGTTTGCGGCGCCGTCCCAGTCGGGGAAGTAGTCGCGAGCGCCGGGATCGAGGAACTGGAAGCGGGCGATGTTGGCGGTTCTGCGGTCGTCGGCGAACATCGGCGAGTACAGCGCGCGGCCGAGCGCGTTGGTGGCGAGGATGTCCATGCGCCCGTTGCGGACGAACGCGGCGGAGGAGGTCATCGAGTCGAGCATCCACCGCACCCTCGGCCGCACCTGGGCCTGCTTGCGGGCGCGGGGTGCGCGGTGGGTGGGCCGGGCGGCGCGGGCGAGGTCGAACAGGTAGGTGCGTTCGGCCTCGTCGAGCTGCAGTGCCCGGGCGACCGCCTCGAGGACGTCCTCGGAGACGCCGCCGATGTGGCCCTTCTCCAAGCGGGTGTACCACTCCGTGCTCACCCCGGCCAGCACGGCCACCTCCTCGCGCCGCAATCCGGGGACCCGGCGGCGCCCGCCGCCGGCGGGCAGCCCGACCTGCTGCGGGGTCAGCCGGGCCCGCCGGGTGGCGAGGAAGCTGCGGATATCGGCGCGGTTGTCCACGCCGTCCACGGTACGTCCGGTGCGGCGTCGTGGGAGGTCGTGGTTGTACCCCCTATGAACGCGACCTCCCGCGCGGGTGGTGCGCGGTGTTCCATGGAATCGGCCCGGAAAACAGCCGGGACACCCACATCAGATCTCGTGCGAACAAGGAGCACCGTCATGCGTGGAGCAATCCTGTACGCCCCCGGCGACGTCCGTGTCGAGGAACGCGACCGTCCGTCCCTCGTCGAACCCACCGACGCGATCCTCCGGCTCTCCGCGGCATGTGTGTGCGGCTCGGACCTGTGGCCCTACCGCGGTGTCGAAACCTACGACGGCCCGATCCCCATGGGTCACGAGTACGTCGGCATCGTCGAGGAGATCGGCGCGGACGTCGCGAATGTGAAGGTCGGCGACTTCGTCGTCGGCTCGTTCTTCGCGTCCGACAACACCTGCGAGATCTGCCGCGCCGGGTATCAGAGCTCGTGCGTCCACCGGGTGCTCATGGGCAGCCTCGGTTCCCAGGCCGAGTTCCTGCGGGTCCCCCTCGCGGACGGCACGCTCGTGGCCACTCCGGGCATGCCCGAACCCGACCTCATCCCGTCTCTGCTGGCCGCCTCGGACGTCCTCGGCACCGGCTGGTTCGGTGCCGTCGCCGCCGAGGCCGGACCGGGCAAGACCGTCGCGGTCGTCGGCGACGGCGCCGTCGGTCTGCTCGCGGTGCTCGCGGCGAAGCAGCTCGGCGCCGAACAGATCATCGCGATGAGCCGTCACGAACCCCGGCAGCGGCTGGCGCGCGAGTTCGGTGCCACCGATATCGTCACCGAACGAGGTGACGCGGGCGTGGCCCGGATCAAGGAGCTCACCGGCGGGCGGGGCGCGCACTCGGTCGTCGAGGCCGTCGGCACCCAGGAGTCGATGATGCAGGCCATCCGGTCCACCCGGCCCGGCGGGCACGTCGGTTACGTCGGGGTCGCCCACGACGTGCAGCTGCCCGGCGAGGAGCTGTTCTTCTCGCACGTGCACCTGCACGGCGGTCCGGCCCCGGTCCGGCAGTATCTGCCCGAACTGATCGACCTGATCTGGAGCCGAACAATCAACCCGGGCAAGGTGTTCGACCTGGAGTTGCCCCTCGAGCAGGCCGCCGACGGCTACAAGGCCATGGACGAGCGAAGCGCCATCAAGGTCCTGCTCCGCCCCTGACCTCCATCGTCACCCGTGGGTGGCCCCCGTCCGAGTCTGCCTCGCGGCCGACTCCCGACTCATCAGGAACCGTTCGTTCATGCCTGCATCCCTGACCTCCGTCCGACGCGACGACAGCCGGACCACCGTGGGCGAGGTCGCCCGCGCCTCGAACCTCGCCCCGCCGGGCCGGGCACTGGGTGTCGTGCTGAGCCTGCTCACCGTCTTCGGCCCGATCTCCATGGACCTGTACCTGCCGGTCCTGCCCGCGCTCACCGCCGACCTCGGGGCGAGCACGTCCGCGGCACAGCTGACCGTCACCGCCTGCCTGCTCGGACTCGCCCTCGGGCAGGTCGTCGCCGGTCCGCTGTCGGACCGGTTCGGTCGCCGTCGTCCGCTGCTGATCGGAGTCGGGGCCTTCATCGCCGCGTCCGCCTGGTGCGCGGTGAGCCAGACCATCGAGATGCTCGTCGCGGCGCGCCTGGTGCAGGGGCTGACCGGTGCGGTCGGCATCGTCATTGCCCAGGCCGCCGGTCGGGATCTGTATTCCGGCGCCCGGCTGCTGCGCTACTACGGCCGGCTCACCGTCCTCGGCGGACTGGCCGCGATCATCGGACCGGTCATCGGCGGGCAGCTGGCGAAGATCACCGACTGGCGGGGCACCTTCGTGTTCCTGGCCGTCGTGGGCGTGGCCATCCTCGCAGCGAGTACCGGGGTGTTGCGTGAGACGCTGCCACCGGGTAGTCGACGAGCCGGTGGCCTGGCCGACAGTGGGCGGGTGTTCCGCCGGCTGGTCTCGGAGAGGGTCTTCCTCGGCGCGGTCCTCATCACGGGGTTCGTCAACGCCGCCCTGTTCGCCTATCTCAGCGGCGCGACGTTCGTGTTGCAGGGCATCTACGGCCTGTCGCCGCAGGGCTACTCCTATGCGTTCGGGCTGAACTCGTTGGGATTCATGGTCTTCGGATACCTCGCCGGCCGCATCGCGGAGCGGTGGTCGGTCTACGGCACCCTGGTCGCCGGTCTGATCATGGTCGTGGCCGGCGCCGGTGGCGTGCTGCTCACCGCCACCGCACACCTGCCGCTGGCCGCGATGGTCGTTTCGTTGCTCACGATGGTCAGCGGGGTGGCGGTCACGACCCCGCCGTCGACGTCCCTCGCGCTGGAGAACTATCCCGAGGTGGCCGGTTCGGCCGCCTCGCTGCTGGGGCTGGCCCGGTTCGCATTCGGCGGCGTCACCGCACCCCTCGTCGGGCTGGCCGGCCCGGAGACCGCGGTGCCGCTGGGCGTCGTCACCGTCACGGCAGCCCTGCTCGGCCTCGTCGGCTACGTCCTGCTCCGCCCACCGACAGCCGGCACGCCGGAACACCGTGCGTTCGCCTGAACCTTCAGCCCGGCCCGAAACCACAGCAATTCCACTCAGAGGAGAAGCCTCCATGCGTGTCCATGCCTACGCAGCCTCGTCCGCATCCGCGCCGCTGGCCCCGACGGTCATCGAACGACGGGACGTCGGACCCAACGACGTGCTCATCGAGATCAAGTACGCCGGCATCTGCCACTCCGACATCCACACCGTCCGCGGCGACTGGGGACCCCAGCCCTACCCGCTCGTCCCCGGCCACGAGATCGTCGGTCTCGTCGCCGAGGTCGGTGCCGACGTCACCCGCCACCGGGTCGGTGACCGCGTCGGAGTGGGCTGCATGGTCGACTCCTGCCGCGAGTGCGTGAACTACCGCAACGGCGACGAGCAGTACTGCCTCGACGGCATGGTCCCCACCTATGCGGGCGTCGACCGGGACGGCACCACCACCCCGGGCGGCTATGCGACCCACGTCGTCGTCGACGCCGACTTCGTGCTCTCCGTGCCCGCGACACTCGACTTCGCGGCCGCCGCGCCGCTGCTGTGCGCCGGCATCACCACCTACTCGCCGTTGCGGCGCTGGAACGCCGGACCGGGCACGAAGGTCGCCGTCGTCGGTCTCGGCGGTCTGGGGCACTTGGCCGTCAAGATCGCCCACGCCCTCGGAGCCGAGGTGACGGTGCTGTCCCAGTCGTTGAAGAAGCGGGAGGACGGCCTGCGGCTCGGTGCCGACCACTACCACGCCACCAGCGATCCGGCCACATTCGAGCAGCTCTCGAGCCTTTTCGATCTGATCGTCAACACGGTCAGTGCCGCCATCGATGTCGACGCCTACCTCGGTCTGCTCGCGGTGGACGGCACCCTGGTCAACGTCGGTGCACCGGCCGAACCCCTCAGCCTGAACGTCTTCTCCCTCATCGGCGGCCGCCGCTCCTACGCCGGCTCGATGATCGGTGGCATCCGCCAGACCCAGGAGATGCTCAACTTCTGCGCCGCACACGACATCGGCGCCGACGTCGAGGTCATCCCCGCGGACCGGATCAACGACGCCTACGAGCGCGTCCTGGCGTCCGATGTCCGCTATCGGTTCGTCATCGACACCGCCACCCTCGGTTGATCTGCAGCCCGGAGTACCTGAGCGCATGCACGGGCGCGCCCGAACCACCACGCCGAAGGAAGCCCGATGGACACCCGCTTTCGTGCAGTGCACGTGTCGCTGTCGCTGGCTCTCGTAACCCTTGCAGCCGCGTGCAGCAGTCCTCCGGAGCCCACCGTCGACGACGAGTGGGACCGCATCCGTATCGCACTCATCGTCGACGGGCAACGCCTGACGGGAACGCTGTCGGACACCCCTGCCGGTCGCGACCTCCTCGCGCAGCTCCCTTTGACCCTCACCATGACCGACTTCGGATCCGTGGAAAAGGTCGCCGAGCTACCCACGTCCCTGTCGATCACCGGCGCCCCACCCGGCGCAGACCCTGCCCCGGGGGGCATCGGCTACTACGCGCCGTGGAACGACCTCGTCCTCTACTACGGCGACCAGAGCTACCACGACGGCATCGTGAGGCTGGGAACCCTCGACGGGGGAGTGGACGTCATCGGGCAGCACACCGGCGACCTCCTGGTGGAAATCGAGCATGTGGGGGACTGAACCGGGGGAGCGGCCCATGAGCTTTCGTAAGAACGTGGAAGACCCGGAGCGCCAGTGCGAGACCCATACCCGCCGTCCGGAGGTAGTCGTCTTCGGATTGGTCATCTTGATCCTGGTTGTGACGACATACCTGGACTCGAGGTAGGGGGATCGCCGGTTCGGTCGCCGGGCTGTCCGCACTGCTGCGCGTGCTCGCAGTGGGATTCCGAGGGAGCGAAGGGTGGGACCTCACGGTCCCACCCTTCGCCGTCTTCGGTCTCAGGCGTCCGTGTCGAGCGTCGGGGTGCCCTGGTCTTCGGGGAACCACATGCTGACCCGAGCGAGCGTGCCACCGTCCGTCGTGGGCAGCGTGACGCCGGAGATGTAGGCCGAATCGTCGGAGGCCATGAACAACGCTGCGCGCGCGTTGTCCATCAGTGACGGTGGCCGATTCAGCTTGAGGGGGATGGGGGAGATGCCGGGATCCCAGGGGCCGGCGACCTCTTCGTAGGACTGTCCCACCACCGGGGTTCCGGCCGGCGCCAGGAAGTTCGGCGACATGCCGTGCGTTGGAGCGATCGCGTTGACCCGGATGCCGTACTTGCCCAGGTCCAGGCTCAGTCCCCGCACCAGGCCGTTCACTCCCGCCTTCGTGGCCGAGTACATCGCAATGCTGTGGTACGCCACGAACGAGGCGGCGGACGAGGTCGCCAGGATGACACCGCCGCCGTTGGCCCGAAGGGCGGGAACCGCAGCCTTGGCGGTGTAGAAAACACCGGAGAGGTTGACGCCGACCACGTCCTGCCAGTCGGCATCGGTCAGATCCTCGAATTCGACCTGCTCACCCCCGGCGACCGAGGGCACGCCACCGCGGGAGACCACACCGGCGTTGGCGAAGGCGATATCGAGCTTGCCGAAGGCGGAGACCGTCGCCGCGACGGCGTCGATCACCTGCTGTTCCCTGCGCACATCCGCAGTCACTGCGATGGCGTCGCCGCCGTGCTGCTCGATCAGTTCCACGGTTCCCTTGGTGCGCTCCGGGTCGATGTCGACCACCGCCACCTTTGCGCCTTCGGAAGCGAAGAGCTGAGCGCACTGGCGTCCCAGGCCGGACCCCGCTCCGGTGATGAGAGCGACCTTGTCTGGGAGGCGTCCCATGATTGTCCTTTCCCGTTCTGGTTCTTGTCCGATGTGTGGACGGAAGTTGTTGGGCGCGTACGGTCCCCGTGGTGCGGGCGACAAGGCAGAGGTGGTCGCCAGGGGTGGAGTGAGAGGGGGCCGCACGGGTGCTTGGTGTGGAGCGTGTCACAAACTATAGGAGCCGTGGCGCGGACAGTCAACAGATGACAAATATCGATTGACGTAATATGTAACTGGTCGTAATGTGAGTCACAGAGGGGCCGGGCGCGCCGGATGGCTATCACGCGCCCCGTCGCTCCCGTGAGACCTCCTGCTGTCCTCTGCCGACACCGTCCGTGCAGGGAGGCGGCCCTTGTTCGAGCAAGGAGCTCATATGACACTGCACGACAACAGCTTTGCCCCGCCGAGCGGAGCCGCAGTGCCGCGACTGGTGGTGGACCGTTCGGCCTGCGCCGGACACGGACTGTGCTACGGCCGTTCTCCGCAGATACTCGACTGCGACGACGCGGGAGATCCGGTCGTGCTGAAGGCGTTGTTGAGTACCGATCAGGAAATCGCCGCCGCCGAGGCGGCGGCCCTGGTATGCCCGGAACGCGCCCTGAGCATCGAATTCAATTGACCCTACTGTGATCGAGGAACTCACCATGACCAGCACGACAGCTGCCGGCGCCGCTCCTGAAGAGCTCGTCGTCGACTTCGACATCTACGATCCGTCGTTGGCCGGCCCGGTCGACACTGTTCAGGACAAGGCCGCCGAATTGGCGGCGAAGGGCCCGGTGGTCTACTCGACAGCGCATGGCGGACATTGGATCGTCACGCGCTACAAGGAGATCCACGAAGTCCTGCGCGATCCCGAGACGTTCTCGAGCTACCCGAACAACCTCGTTACCGGACCGGGCGGCATGGGCAAGTTCATCCCGATCGAGCTCGATCCCCCGGAGCACACCGGCTATCGCACGGCGCTGCAACCGCTGTTCTCACCCAATCGCATGAAGGCACTGACCGAGCAGATCCGTGGAGTGATCAACGAACTCATCGACGGATTCGCCGCCCGGGGACAGGCGGAGTTCATCTCCGAATTCGCTCACGAGTTGCCGGCCCGGGTGTTCCTGGCGCTGATGGACTGGCCACTCGCGGACGCGCCGATGTTCACCGAGGCCACCGACACCATCCTGATGGGGAAGCCGGGTGCCGGCGAAGAGGAGTCCCAGCAGGCGCGCGCGGCCGCCGGAATGCAGATGCTCGGCTACTTCCAGAACATGGTCGACCAGCGGCGGAAGATGCCCGGCGAGGACGTCACGTCCGCTCTGATTCATACCGAGGTCGAGCTCGAAGACGGAAAGCGGCTGCTGACCGACGAAGAGCTCAACCGCATGTTCTTCCTGCTGCTCATCGCGGGACTGCACACGGTGCAGGGTTCGCTGGCGTGGAGCGTTATTCACCTGGTCAACAATCCGGACCAGCGCGAAGCCCTGATCGCCGACGAATCGCTGATACCCAGTGCCGTCGAAGAGATCCTTCGGATCGAGGCCGCAGTGGTGCCCGGGCGCTGTGCGACTCGCGACGTCGAACTCGGTGGTGTGCAGATCAAGAAGGGTGATCAGCTCATCCTCATGCTCTGTTCGGCCAACCGTGACGCCGAGGAATTCGACGACCCGGATGAGCTTCAGCTCGAACGTCACCCGAATCGGCATCTCTCCTTCGGCTCGGGTCCCCACCGGTGCCTGGGCTCCCACCTGGCGCGGATCGAACTGTCGCTCGCCCTCGAGGAGTTGCACCGACGGATTCCCGATTACGACCTGATTTCCGAGGAGCCGCCTCTCCTGCACGCCACCCAGGTGCGGGGGTGCATGCGGTTGCCCATCCGATTCACACCGGAGGCGTAAGAACGGTTCGACGTCGGCGCTCGAGCGGCGGGGTATGCGCACGCATGCCCCGCCGCTCGAACGTCACCGATCGACATCGCCGCACGCCCGGAACGAATGAGTCGCTGCGAACACAGAACCGATATCCACAGCACCTCCGGTCTGCAATTCGAGGCAGATGTCCACCGGCCTCGGGTGTGAACCGCTCACTGATCCGTCGTGCGCCGCCGCCACGGGGAACCGGCTCGTCCGCACGCCTGCGCCACGGTCGGCAGAGGCATGAGGTGGGGACAGCGGACGAAATCCGGCCCTTGTATCATGAACACGAATTTATCGGTGATTCGCCGAGTTTGCGGGAGGCGGCATGGCGCGACGACGGAACGGGAGTGTCCTCAGTGAGGACGCCGAGGAGGCGCGTGCTCAGATCCTCGAGGCCACGGAAACGGCCTTCCAGCGGTACGGGGTGGTCAAGACCACCATGGACGATGTCGCGAAGGAGGCCGGCGTCTCCCGGCCAACGATCTACCGCTATTTTCGCGATCGCGACACCTTGATCGCAGCAGTCATCGAAGTCCGCTCGCGCCGTTTGTTCGACCAGGCACGTGCGTATTTGCGAAAGCGGAAGACCTTCGCCGAGCAGGTGGTCGACGGTCTCATCTTTCTGGTGGACCGGGGGCGGAAGGACCCGATCATTCGGTTGATCGTCAGCCCCGAACACATGGACATGGCGACGGCGCTACTCGGCAGCTCCGGCCTGGCCAAGCGGCTCACGCACGAGATGTGGGCGCCGCTGATGGACGAAGCGCGCGAGCGCGGGGAGGTCCGCGAAGGGGTTTCCGACGACGAGATCGCCGAGTGGATAACTCTGGTAGAGCTGATACTGGTCGGACGAATGGACTTCGACCAGGGAGACGATGCCGACCATCGACGACTGCTGACCAAGTTCATGCTGCCGGGAATCGTCACCGATACGTCTGCGGCCGACGCTCGTCTGAACTGAACCACGAATACTGTCGGCAGGGGTCCCGAGGCGCGCTGCGCTTCGGGGCCTTTCGCGTGTCCGCCCCGGAGTGCCGCTCGGTGAGCAGGCCCGAATTCTAAGCGACCCCGCAAGAGGCGAAAGTCCCTCTTGCGTGGCTCGCACCCACGCGATATAACGAAATACGAAAATTGTCATGTGTAAGAGCGAGCCACGTCTCGGCTGGAAGGGTGGCGTGAGAGCCCCGGCGGGGAAGAGGCGTCACCCGGCTTTCGCGTGCACCGCGGGCGCGGAGTGCTGCGGCACGACCGAGCCGGCCCTCGGCTCCGGATGAAAAGGTCCCGGCCCACGTGGGTTGACGTTCGGTCAAATGACAAAATATGATATCTGTCACCTGTTGTTCACGGCATTGCCGTCGCGGTCGAGTCGGCCCGACAGAAAGCCAGGTCGCCAATGGCTCATGTAATCACGCAGCCATGCTGCAACGACGCCAGTTGCGTCTCGGTGTGCCCAGTCGATTGCATCCATCCCACGCCGGACGAGCGGACCTACGCTCGCACCGAGATGCTCTTCATCGACCCGGCAACGTGCATCGACTGCGGCGCGTGCGTGGACGAATGCCCCGTCGACGCCATCGTTCCGGAAGGGGACATGACGCCCGAGATGCAGGCGTTTCCGGACCTGAACGCCGCCTACTACCAAGACAATCCGATACAACCGAGGCAAATCGGACTTCCCGGGGCGGAGCGGCCGACGATCCGGTCCGCGTCCGAGACGCTCCGCGTCGCAATTGTCGGAAGCGGACCGTCCGCCTGTTACCTCGCCGACGAGCTGACGGCCACCAAAGGCCTCGACGTGCTGGTCACCGTGGTGGAGAAGCTGCCGGTAATCGGGGGCCTCGTCCGCTACGGGGTGGCACCGGACCACGGTCGAACCAAGAACGTAGTCGGGACCTTCGCGCGGACGCTAGGGCGGAAGAACTGCATTGTGTACCTCAATGTCGAAATCGGAAGGCATATTTCGCACGAGGAACTGCTCGCCCATCATCATGCGGTCGTATACGCGAGCGGAGCTGCGGGCGATCGCGCCCTCGGAATTCTCGGAGAGGCCCTGCCGGGAGTCCACTCCGCTCGCGAATTCGTGGCCTGGTACAACGGCCACCCCGACTTCGCCGGTGCCGAATTCGACTTCTCCAGCAGCCGGGCAGTCGTGATCGGGAACGGAAACGTAGCACTCGACGTCGCGCGCATACTGGTCAGTGACGTCAGTCGCCTGATGAAGACCGACATCGCGGACTACGCCCTGGAAGCACTTGCCGCAAGCCGAATACGAGAGGTGATCGTGCTCGGGCGGCGTGCCGCGGACAGCGCCGCCTTCAGCACCCCCGAGCTGATCGGTCTCGGCAACCTTGCCGGCGTGGACGTCACAACCTCCGAGATCGTGCATCGCAAGGACACAGAGGACTCTCTCACGCGTATGAGGCATGCGGTCCTCGATGGTTACGGCACGACTGAATCCGGCACCGGCAACCGCCGGATTCATCTCCAATTCCTTCGTACACCAGTGGAAATACTGGGTACCGAGCGAGCGACCGGCATCCGTGTCGAGCGGAACGTCGCCGCACTCGACGGTGCCGGATCGACGGTCGAACCCACAGGCTTCTACGAGACCATCGAGTCGGGACTCATTCTGCGCTCCATCGGGTTCCGTGGCGCCACGGTCGGCAATCTGCCCTTCGACGATGTGCGCGGGGTGCTGCCCAACGATGCGGGAGCTGTCATCGATCCGAGAACAGGGCAGGCCGTGCGCGGGGCGTACGTGGCGGGATGGCTGAAACGCGGACCGACCGGGGTGATCGGAACGAACAAGTCGTGTTCGATCGAGACAGCACGCCGCATCGTTGCCGACTTCGTCGGTGGCCGCCTGGCGACTCCCGGAGCGGGAACGGCCGAGTTCGACGATCTCGTCGCCCTCCGGCAACCTCAGCGGCTCGACCTGAAGGGGTGGAAGAACATCGACAACCACGAGCGGAACCTGGGAAGAAGTGCGGGACGGCCCAGGGTCAAGATCGTGAGCAGAGACGACATGCTGGATGTAGCGCAAGGGTCCAAGGTTCGTGCCGGCACCCGCGAACCCGAGCGGGTCGCTGTCACCTGACAAACGAGACCACCAGGGACACAATCCACCGGCCCGTGCAGTCCGCACCTACGTCGGTGGCGGAGGAG
>NZ_PCZU01000267.1:38095-44270 GCF_002887785.1 Rhodococcus sp. ENV425 | reverse complement strand
GCGCCGGGGCCGGCGCGACGACGAGGCGGTCGAGCTGGGCCCGCAGATGTGCGACGTGCGCGCCGACGGCGTACAGGTGCTGTTCGAGCGCGTAGCACTCGCCGGACAGCTGGGCGACGAGCCGCGGATCGAGGCCGGGCGGGGTCGGCGTACTCATCCCTACATGGTCCGCGGAGCGGCGCCCGCGGGCATGAGTATCACTACCGGACATGCGGGCTTGTGCACCGCCCTCATCGTAGTGTTGGTGCGGACCCCGTCGCAGTTCAGCCCACGATGCGCGCGGCGCGCGCCGCGCGCAGCCAGTTGGGAAACTCACCCAGCAGGCGCCGATAGAGTTCGGCATCGCTGACCTGGGAGATGTCGTCGACGCTGAAGAACCCGGCGTTGTCGACCACCCGCCCTCTCATGGTGTCGAGTTTTTCGAGCACGCCGTAGTTCGCCTTGCCGAGGCCGACGAACTGCCAGAAGGCGGGCAGACCGGATGCCTTCTTCATCAACGCGGTGATCGGGCCCTTCTTGTGGAAGCCGCCGTCGGTGAAGAACAGCACCAGCGTCGGCATCGACGCCCCCGCGGTGAGGGTGGAGATGATCTCCCCCATCACCGGCAGCTCGTCGTTGTAGCCACCGATCTGTTCGTAGTCGATGCCCCCGCGCACCCCACCGAGATGCAGATACGTCGCGCACCAGGACTCGACATCGTGGACGGCGATGTCCGGCAGCCGGGCGAACGAGACCGCATACAGGTACGGCTCGAGGGTGCCGTCGTCGTCGACCTGCACCGCGATCGGCACCATCCTCTCGACGACCTGATGGATGCGTGCGCTGGTGTACTCGCGGTGCATGCTGCCGGTCTTGTCGATCACCAGGACGACCCGGGCCCGCACCCCGGCCGCGCCCTTGTCCAGCAGCACCTTGGCGACTTCCCGCTTGCGCAGGTCCAGCCTCTGCCGCTTCTCCAACGAGAGTTTCGCTTCGCCGGCGACGGTGCGGACACCAGCGCTGTCCACGACCGCAGCCGGCGCGGCCACCGCGGCAGGTTCGGCACTGGCGGGTTGATCGTCGACCTGCACCCCATGGTGGACCACCAGCGCCGACAGGCCCGTGTCCCACCCGGCGGAGACGTTGCGAAGCTTCCACGCGCCGTTGCGGCGATAGATCTCGAGCAGGACCGCCGCCCGCTCGGTGCTCAACCCCAACGCGGGCGCTGTTGTCTCGCCCGCCGGGTGGGCAACCTGCACGCCCAGACCGGGGACGGCGGACAAGCTGCCCGGCACACTGTCGTCGAGGGCGACCGCGACCGACAGCCGCTCGATCCCCGCGGGTATCGCGGCCAGATCGACACCGATCCGGTCGGCCGCGACCAACCGGACCGCGCCCTCCGGGGAGGCCGGCTGGTTGAAGAACACGAAATCGGCGTCGCTACGGACACGCTGGTCGGCGCCGAGTTGGAACACCATCAGATCGACAGTGCCCTGCCGGGCACCGGCCACCGCGACCGTCACCGGCCCCGAGGGGATGGTGGTGTTCTCGCCACGCGCAAGCTCTGCCATAAGCGTTCCGGCCCGGGGCGGGCCGCTTCCTTTCGTCGCACCAACACGCATTGGGACCGACACGGGTGCGCCTCCACCGGCCGACAGGCCCGACGCTCCTCGGGGACCGCCGGCCGGCTAGCCCAGCAGCTTGCGCAGCGTCGTGCCCAGCGGGTGCTTGACGTTGACGGAACCGAGGCGGACGGTGCCGCCGACGATCAGATGCAGCGGGCCGAACGGGGGCCCGTTGCGCACCTTCGACTCGGCGCTCGCGGCGACGGTGTCGAGGCCGTTGATGTCGGCCGTGGCTTCGGCGGGAACGATCAGGGTGATGGAGCTGAGGTAGTCCTCAACCTGGATCCGCACCACCTGGGTGCGCATGACGGCCTCGGTGAAGTCGAGGGTCACCGAGGACATCAGGGTGTCGAGCCGCAGCACCGGTGGCACTTCCCACCGCCCCTTGCGGCTGAGGTTGGACAACCGGCCGCGGATGGTGGGTGTCTGCAGATGCGAGGCCGGGGCGGGGGGCACCGGCCCGGCCATCGGCGGCGCCGGGGCGGGGGTGGGCTGCATCGGATGTGGCAGGTACTCGGGCCGCACCTGCATTCCGGGCAGGTCGACGAGCACGGCGTTCAGTTCTCCGCGGGTTCTGGCGGCCAGCGCCGTGTCCATCCGCTCGGTGAACTCCCCCAGCGACAGCATCCCCTGCCCGACCGCGCGCTGCAGCAGCGTCCCGACGTGTTCGCGCTCGGCGTCCGAGACACGCAGATCCCTCGACTCCATGATCATCAGGGTAGGCGCTGGCGCGCCGGGATCATCAGGGTAGGCGCTGGCGCGCCGGCCCGACGGTCGTGGAGCCGAGGGACGGACGGATGCGACCGGCTCAGATCGCCGTTGCCGCCCATCGCGCGGCGGGCGCGAAGACGCCGCTGGGATCGTATGCCGCGCGGATCTCGGCGAGCCGGGTCCGCTGGGCGGGGGTCCACGCGTTCGCCACCCGGGCAGCCGGGGGCCCGTCCACGCCGCCCGCGAAGTTCATCAGCGCACCGCCGGAGGCCCACGGCGCCATCGCCCCGACGACGGTCTCGAGCGCTCCGGGCACCGCGTCGGCGATGGGCGGCACCAGCACCCCGACGGTGAACAGGGTGAACGCGGCGTCGCGGCCCGCGACGGCGTTGGGGGTCTCGGGCGGCACACCGAGCGCGCCGCCCATGGCCCGGACCTCGGCGAGCGCGATCGGCAGCGCGCCGGCGGGACCCGCGACGGCGAGCAGGGCGTCGAGGGCGGCGTCCGGCAGCTCCCGCAGCAGCACCGAGCGCTCCATGCCTGGCATCGGGTCGGTGGGGTCGGCGTGGATCGAACCAAGGGCGGGGTAGACGATCTCGGTCACGGTGTCGAGGACCGGGGTGGCCACCGCGCGCAGCGGGGCGAGCAGCGCGCCGGCGTCCTCGGCGTCGTCGACGTGCGCGAACCGCACGTGCACGGCGGTGCGGCCGCGCAGCGGCTCGGGCAGTTCCGGGAGCGGCGGGAAGTTGACGATGGCCAGCGAGCTGGACACCGAGGTCGGCGCCGCGGAGATCCAGTCCCGCCAGCGGCGCAGCACGGCCGGGGCGTCGGCGATGTCGTAGAAGAGGCCGCCGCCGTCCAGGGTCTGGATGGGCAGGAGTTCGAACGTCATCTGGGTGACGATCCCGAATGCCGCGCCGCCGCCGAGCAGGGCCCAGAACAGGTCGGGTTCGTCGTCGGGGGTGACCCGCCGCAGCTGCCCGTCGGCGGTGACGACCTCCATCCGCAGGACCCGGTCGGCGGCGAACCCGTGGGTGCGGGCGATCGGGCCGAGCCCGCCGCCGAGCGTGTACCCGACCACCCCGACGCCCGGTGCCGAGCCGGCCAGCGGTGCCAGCCCGTGCGGGGCCGCGGCGTCGAGCACCTGCTGCCAGCGGACCCCGGCCTCGACGGTGGCGGTGCGCTCGGCGCGGTTGATGCTCACCCCGTCGAGGAGGGCGGTGTCGACCAGGATGCTGTTCTCCGGCGCGGGGGCGGCGCCGTGGCCGGTGGCCTGCACCGCGACGGTCAGCCCGTTCTCGGCCGCGATCCGGACCGCGGCGGCGACGTCGGCGGCACTCGAGGCGACCACGACGGCGGCGCTGCGGTGGACGGTGGCGAGGTTGAAGCCGGTGGCGGACAGCCGATAGCCCTCGTCCTCGGGGGCGTGTACGACACCGGCGACGGCGGTCCGAAGCAGGTCGACGACGGACGTGGGGGCCAGGGTCTGGGGCGTCGGGTGGGACATGGTGCTCCTCGGAAGGATCGGATCTCGGTCCCTTCCAGGACAACCGCCACCGCTTAGCTGCCGCTTAGCTCCGGCTGCGCACCGACGTGCCCCGTCCGGCACAGCCGGGCCAGCAGCGCGCTCACCTCGTCCCGGTCCAGGCCGGCGCCGAGGCTCGCGCACCGCTCGAACTCGGCGTCACCGAGCGCGTCGCGGACGACCGCCGCCTCGCGCGGCCCGTCGACCGGATCCATCACCTCGGGCAGGAAGCCGATGCGGCCGCCGAGCGCCCGGACCGCCCCGAGGAGCATCGCGCCGACGTCGGGAGTACCGAGCCGGGCCACCAGGGCCGCGGCGCTGTGGACGAGCACCAGCCACGACGTCACGTCCCGCTCGGCCTCGAGGACCGGCTGCATCACCCGGACCGCGTCGAGCGCCGCGTCCGTGTCCCCGACGTCCATCGCCGTGCGCATGAGTGTCCACGACGCCGAGCCGACCGCCCAGCCGTGGCCGCAACGTTCGGCTGTCGCGACCGCCTCGCGCAGCACCTGCTGCGCCCGTTGCGGATCGCCGAGGAAGCGCAGGATCATGCCCTCGATGAGCAGGGCGTCGGCGCGCTGCCACACGGCGCCTTCCCGGCGCAGGACGTCCGCACTCTCGTGCGCTGCGTGCAGGAACTCGTCGGACGGGCCCGTGATCGCGGAGCAGTACGCCCACCAGGACCGCATCCACGCCTCGGTGACGACGTCGCCGCCCTTCCCCGCGGCGTCGGCGGACCGTCCCAGCACGGCCGCCGCGCCGGCCGCGTCCCCGGCCAGGTAGGTGAGCCCGCCCAGGCCGGTCAGCGCCGACGACAGGGTTGCCGCTGCGACGGCGGTACCGGTCCGCTCGACCGCGTCCAGGGCTGCCGATATCAGCTCCAGACCTTCCCGGATGTGCCCCCGCCGATACCAGAACCAATAGAGGGCCCCGGCGAGTTCGAGCGCGTAGACGGGATCACCGGCGGCCAGCGCGGAGGCCGCAGCGGCACGGTGCTCGGCGATGTCCGCCGTCAGGGCGTCGAAGGTCTGCCGTGCCCGGGAGCCGCGCAGGTGCGGCACCGCCGCGAGGGCCCGCCGCAGCACGAACCGGCGGTGCACGTCGGCCATCCTGTCCCGTTCGGCCGCGTCCGCGCGGGCCAGGGCGAACTCGCGGATGGTCTGCAGCATCGAGTACCGCCGCGGCGACGACGACGGCTCCACCCGCAGCAGCGAGCGCCGCACGAGGGCGGTCAGCGGCGGCAGGACGCTCAGCGGCGGCGTGCTGCCGTGCACGGCGGCGGCACCCTCGATGTCGAAGCTGCCCGCGAACACCGCGACCTCGCGCAGCAGCCGCGCCTGCTCGTCGTCGAGGAGCCGGTAGCTCCACTCGATCGCGTCGGCCAGCCCCCGCTGCCGCGGCGGAGCGGTGCGGGAGCCGCCCTGCAGCAGCGCGAACCGGTCGCTCAGCCCCTCGGCGATCTGCTGCTCGGACAGCACCCGCAGCTGCGCCGCCGCGAGCTCGATCCCGAGCGGGATCCCGTCGAGCTCGGTGCAGATGCGACGCACCGGTTCGGTCACCTCGTCGTGGATCGTCCAGCCCGGCACCACCCCGGCGGCCCGGACGCCGAACAACTCGACGGCGGCGCACTCGTCCAACGGCGGCACCTCGTAGACCCACTCCCCGTCGAGGCCGAGCGGCTCCCGGCTCGTCGCCAGGATCCGCACGCCGGGGCAGCGCTCGAGCAGCGCCGTCACCAGCTCCGCCGAACCGTCGAGCAGATGCTCACAGTTGTCCAGCACGAGGACGCACTCACGTGGGGCGAGCACCGTGGCCAGGTGGTCGACGGTCCCGGGGCCGAGGATCTGCAGGGCCGACGCCACCGTCGCGGCCACCAGCGCATCGGCCCGCACGGCCGCCAGGTCCACGAACCACGGCCCGTCGGCGGGACGTTCACCGCCGTTGCGGCACACCTCCACCGCGAGCCGCGTCTTGCCGACCCCGCCCGGCCCCACGAGCGTGACCAACCGTTCCCCGGCCAGCGCCGCGCCGACGTCCGCGAGCTCACGGGCCCGATCGACGAGGGCGGTGCGGGGCGACGGCACGTTGGAGGTCGCGCTCGGGGTGCCCAGCGCGGCGGCGGGCCCCGGCGAGACCCCGGCGGTCCCGAGCAGCCGGACGTCGTCCTGCCGCAGCACCGCCGTCTCGAGTTCGCGCAGCCCGGTGCCCGGCTCGATGCCGAGTTCGCCGTCGAGCACGGTGCGCACGCGGCGCAGCGCCGCCAGGGCGTCGGCCTGCCGGCCCGCCCGGTACAGGGCGACGACCAGCAGTTCCCAGGCCCGTTCGTCGAGCGGAT
>NZ_PCZU01000267.1:37167-38060 GCF_002887785.1 Rhodococcus sp. ENV425 | reverse complement strand
GAGCCGCTCGGCGGCCTCGACGACGTCGTCGGAGCCGCCCTGGTCCAGCCGGATCTGCAGCAGGGCCTTGCGGGTGCGCAACTCGATCGCCGTCAGCCGCGCGACCTCGGGGCGCACGAACTCGGCGTCGGCGACGTCGGCGTAGGGCGACCCCCGCCAGCACGACAACGCGGTCGCGTAGGCCTCGGCCGCGGCCTGAGCGGCACCCTGCTCGCGCAGCCGGTCGCCGCGCGCGACGAGGTCGGCGAACCGCACGGCGTCGATCTGCTCCGCGGCGACGGCGAGCCGGTACCGCGAGCCCTCCCGGACGATCACCCCCTCGTCCCCGCGCGGTCGCTGCGGGCTGAGCCGGTCGCGCAGCTTGGAGACGGCGAAGTGCAGCGAACTCGTCTTCGGGTCGTCGACGTCGTGCCAGACCTGTTCGAGCAGCCGCTCCCCCGAGACGTCGCCCGGGAACGCGACGACGAGGGCGGCGAGCAGGGCACGCTGCCGGATGCCGCCGAGGTCGATCGGTCGTCCGTCGACGGTGGCGGCGAAGCCTCCCAGCACGCCGAGCGCCACGCCAGGGGAACTCATCCCGCCCGCCTTTCGATCGCCCCGCCTTTCGATCGCCCCGCCTTTCGATCGCTCCGCCTTTCGATCGAGCACGCCACCGCCGCACCGGAACTGCGGGAGCGGTCGAATTCTAGAGGACCGGTGCGGCTCCGGTGCGCTAGTCCAGCCCCTGCTCGATCGCGTAACGGGTGAGCTCCACGCGGTTGGCGAGCTGCAGCTTGCGCAGGGTCGCCTGCACGTGGTTCTCCACCGTGCGGTGACTGAGCGTGAGCCGCGCGGCGATCTGCTTGGCCGACAGTCCCTTGGCGACGAGTCGCAGCACCTCGGTCTCGCGCTCG
>NZ_PCZU01000267.1:19625-37130 GCF_002887785.1 Rhodococcus sp. ENV425 | reverse complement strand
CGGCGGCCGACGACATGCGGCGGTACTCCCCGAGGACCAGCCCGGCGAGTCCGGGCGTGAACACCGCCTGCCCGGCGGCGGTCGCCCGCACGGCCTCGACCAGCTCCGCGGCCGACGCGCTCTTGACCAGGTATCCGGACGCGCCGACCTTCACCGCACCGAGGACGTCGTCGCGTTCGGAGGAAGCGGACAGCACCAGCACGCGGCTGGCCGGGGAGACCCGGAGCACGGCGACGGTGGCCTCGGTGCCGGTGCCGTCGGGCAGCGACATGTCCATCAGCACGACGGTCGGCTGCACCGCCGCGGCCCGGCGCGCGGCCGCACCGACCCCGTCGGCGGTGGCGACGACGCGGAAGCCGGCCGCGTCGAGGTCCCGCGAGACGCCGTCGCGCCACATCGGATGGTCGTCGACGATCATCACCGTGATCGGCCCGTCACCGTTCGCCGCGTTGCTGCCCTCACGCACCTCGTGCTCCTCTCCTCGGCACCCGGATCTCCCATTCGGTGCCCTGGCCGGGCGAGCTGTCGAGCACGGCGGCGCCACCGAGCCACTGCGCGCGGCCGACGATCGACTTCGACACGCCCATCCGCCCCTCGGCGCGGGCCTCGGCGAGACGGCCGTCCGCAATGCCCACCCCGTCGTCGCGGATGCTGAGGATCACCTCGTCGCCGAGGTCCTCGACCAGCACGTACGCCTTCGCCCCTGCGCCCGCGTGCAGCGTCGTGTTGGTCAGGGCCGTCGCGGCGATCGCCGCCAGTTCCGCGGCGCGGACGCGGTCGAGCAGGACCGGGTCGGCGGGCGCGGAGACGGTGACGCCGGCACCGGCCTGCGCCCGCAGCAGCGCCCGCAGGTCCACGAGCTCCTCGCCCCGGTCGAGCTGGGTGCCCTGCTCGGAGACGAGCATCCGCAGCGCCGCCTCCTGTTCCCCGGCGAGGCGGGCGAGTTCGGCGGCCTCGCCCCCGAGCGCGGTGCCGCGGCGCCGCACCAGGGCCAGCACCTGCAGCACCCCGTCGTGCACCTCCCGGGCGAGCCGGTCGCGTTCCTCGGTGGCGGCCGCCACACGCACGGCCTGTTCGAGCTGCCGGTGGGCGCGCCGGGCGGTGGTGGTGGCGAATCCCATCGCGACGCCGACCGCGACGAGCACGGGGGCGGTCGCGTCGCGCCACAGGTCGAGGTTGACCTGGTCGCGGACGACGGCGCTGACCGTCGCCATCGCCAGCGCCGACGCGACTCCCGCGGCGGGACCGCCCAGGATCGCGGCCGACAGCACGGCGTTGGCGACCCACAGGGTGGTGGGCAGCGTCTGGTGGGCGCTGTACCAGTCGTGGCCGGCGACGAGCCGCGTCGCGCCCATGAGCGCGACCGCGACGACCTGGTCGATCCCGACCACCACGGCGCGCTGCCCGACCCCCTGCGCCAGCAGCACCGCCGACACGCCGGACCACACCGCCAGCAGGGCGACGAAGAACCAGCTGAGCCGCGGCGACGTGTAGTGGGCGACGGTGGAGAACTGGGAGCTGACGGCGTAGACGACGGTGACGAGCCGGAACACCTGCGCGGCCCGCCACAGCGGCGCATCGGGGTCGGCGCCGACCTGGCGCCGGGCGGGCGGGGACGGTTCGGCGGGCACGGCGGCGCGGCGCGACAGCCTGCCGTCGGCTCGGCGCCGGACCATGTGGATGCTCCCTTTCCCGGTCGGTGATCGCGCTGAGAGTAGCCGCCCGAAACGCCCGGATCACGACCATGGCGCGTTGTGACGGTGGGCACAGTGGTTTGATTTGATGTCGTGTTGGGGTCCTATCGAGCCGTCGCGGCGACGTTGCGCAGTCGTTGGCCGCTCTATATGGCCTCGATGGGCGCCTCGAACCTGTTCGGCGCGCTGCTGGTGTTCGCGTTCGTCCGTTACGGCATCCCGCTGTCCGAGAACGAGAACATCATCGCGGACCGGGTCCGCAACTTCGCGGTGTTCGCGGTGTATCTGGTGTTCGCGGGGATCGTGAGCCTGACGGCCGCGGCCCTGATGCTGCGGTCGGTGGTGCGGTGGCAGCTGCGCGGCGGCCCGCCCACCCGATCCGAGCAGATGTCGGCGCTGCACGCGCCGTTGCGTCAGGCGATCGTGCACCTGATCCTGTGGATCCTCGGCGGCGTGCTGTTCGTGTTCCTCACCGCGGAGGAGATGCCGCAGCTCGCCGTGGCGGTGGCGATCACCGTCGCGATGGCCGCGACGAGCACCTTCGGCTTCACCTACATGCTGGGCGAGCGGATCCTGCGGCCGGTCGCGGCGCGGGCCTTGAGCGAGGGGGAGTTCGACCGGACCCTGGCGCCGGGCGTCGGCACC
Organism: Rhodococcus sp. ENV425; assembly: GCF_002887785.1. Lineage (NCBI taxonomy): Bacteria > Bacillati > Actinomycetota > Actinomycetes > Mycobacteriales > Nocardiaceae > Rhodococcus > Rhodococcus sp. ENV425. The sequence continues at coordinate 34,791 of NZ_PCZU01000267.1, read as the reverse complement.
CGCCTCGCCATGACGTGGGGTCTCGGCACGCTGATGCCGGCCGGCGGCATCGCGCTGCTGTGCGTCACCCAGCTGACCACCGACGTCGAGTTCCCGCCGGACGCGATGGCGTGGGCGGTCCTCGCGCTGTCGATCATGGCGATCGGCCTGGCCGGGGTGCTGTCGTCGCTCACCGCCGCCCAGCTCTCCGATCCGGTCAAGCAGCTGCGCTGGGCCATCGAACGGGTCCAGCGCGGCGCGACGGACGTGCAGGTCGAGGTGTTCGACGGCAGCGAGATCGGGCGCCTGCAGGTCGGCTTCAACCGGATGATGGCCGAGTCCGACGAGCGGCGGCGGCTGCGGCAGCTGTTCGGTCAGCACGTCGGCGAGGACGTGGCGCGCCGCGCCCTCCAGTACGGCACCGAGCTCGGCGGGGAGACCCGCTACGTCGCGGTGCTGTTCGTGGACATGGTGGGCTCGACGGCGACGGCGGCCGAACGCCCGCCCGGCGAGGTCGTCGAGCTGCTCAACGAGTTCTTCCGGGTGGTGGTGGACGTCGTGGACCGGCACCACGGTTTCGTCAACAAGTTCATGGGCGACGCGGCGCTGGCCATCTTCGGTGCTCCGCTGGACCGTCCCGACGCGCCCACCGCCGCGCTCGCGGCGGCCCGGGAACTGCGGTTCGCGCTGGACGAGATCACCGATCTCGACATCGGCATCGGGGTCTCGGCGGGGCTGGCGGTGGCCGGCAACATCGGCGCGGCCGAGCGGTTCGAGTACACCGTCATCGGCGATCCGGTGAACGAGGCGTCGCGGCTGACCGAGCTGGCGAAGCTGCGTCCGAGCCGGGTGCTCGCGTCGTCGAGCGCGCTGTACTTCGCCGACGACGAGGAACGCGCCCACTGGGAACTCGGCGACGAGGTGCAGCTGCGCGGCCGGCGCCGGGTGACGCATCTCGCCTGGCCGGTGCGGTATCCGGATTCGGGCCACGACGAGTGACGGACGGCCGGGGCCCCCGGCGACGAAAAGGACGATCCGCCCTCCGGCCGGCTTGGCTACGCTGAATCCTGTGGCGCAGCCCCGACGTGACCCGCCCGCACCCGACGCCGCGCGGCGCCGGGGCCGCTTCGGGTGGGTGAAGTGGCTGCTCGCCGTCGCCCTCGTGGCCCTGCTGGTGGTCGAGGGCATCTACCTGTGGCCGACGCTCAGCGACTCCTGGCGCGCCCTGACCGAGTTGCACTGGGGCTGGCTCGCCGCGTGCATCGTCGCGCAGGCCCTGTCGCTGAGCGGCTTCGCGGAGGTGCAGCGGCGGCTGCTGCGGGCCGGTGAGGTCGTCGTCGGGCACCTGCGCTCGGCGTCGGTGATCTATGCGAGCACGGCGATGGCGGTGACGTTGCCGGCCGGTCCGGTGTTCTCCACCGCGTTCACCTACCAGCAGACCCGGCGCTGGGGTGCGACGCCGGTGGTGGCGTCGTGGCAGCTGGCGGTCTCGGGGGTGATCGCGGCGGTGACGCTCGCGGCGGTCGGCGTGGGCGGGGCGTTCGCGGTGGGCACACGGGTGAGCCCGGTGACGCTGGTCCTGTCGGTCGCCGGCGTGATCGCGCTGGTCGTCGCCGTCCGGTACGTCTCCCGGCATCCGTCGTCCGTCGAGTCGGCCGGGGAATGGGTCCTCGCCCGCGTCAACCGCCTGCTGCGCAAGCCGGCGGACACCGGGATGGAGAAGTTCGAGCAGATCCTCGGGCAGATCGAGGCGGTGCACCTGGGTCGCCGCGACGGGCTCGCGACGATCTGCTGGTCGGCCGTGCACCGGGTCTTCGACGTCGCGTGCCTGGGGTTCGCGTGCTGGGCGGTGGGCGGTGAGCCGTCGCTGCCGGGCCTGCTGATCGCATTCGCGGCGGCCAAGGCGGTGGGGAGCATCCCCCTGGCGCCGGGCGGGCTGGGGTTCGTCGACGGCACGCTGATCGCGACCCTCACCGCGGCGGGGATGAGCGCCTCGCAGGCCCTGGCAGCCGTGTTCGTGTACCGGGGCGTCAGCTTCATCCTGGTCGCGCTGGTCGGCTGGACGGTGGTGGCCGCCAAGTTCCGGTCGAGCCAGCACGACGAGCACATCGACGCCGATCTCGAACGCGAGGAACACGCCCGTTCGGTGCTCGAGCGACGGCGCGGACGGGCCGCGAGCGAGGGCACCGCCCTGCCGGAGTGACGAAGTGTGTTCCACCTCACATCCGAAGTAGTTGCGGAATCAATCATTCGATGCGATCGTTGAGTACATCGAAGGTTGAAACTTCAACCAAAACTCGACTCGGAGGAATCCCATGACGACCGCTACCACCACCTTCCCCGGACTCACCGCCGGCACCTGGGCCATCGACTCGGTCCACTCCACCGTGGGCTTCACCGTCCGCCACCTCGTCGTGAGCAAGGTGCGCGGCACGTTCAACGACTTCTCCGGCGCGATCACCGTCGCCGAGGACGGCACCCCCGCCGTCGCCGCCGAGATCCAGGTCACGTCCATCGACACCAAGAACGCCGACCGCGACGCCCACATCCGCTCCGCCGACTTCTTCGACGCCGAGCAGTTCCCCACCGCGACGTTCAAGTCCACCGGCGTGCGCGCCGCCGGCAGCGACTACGTCGTCGACGGTGAGTTCACCCTGCACGGCGTCACCAAGCCGGTCGAGCTGAAGCTGGAGTTCAACGGCGTGAACCCGGGCATGGGCCAGGGCCCGGTCGCGGGCTTCGAGGCCACCACCGTCCTCAACCGCAAGGACTTCGGCATCTCGATCGACATGCCGCTCGAGGGCGGCGGCGCCGTCGTCGGCGACAAGATCACCATCAACCTCGAGATCGAGGCCGGTCTGCAGGCCTGATCCGCCGCACCCGCACGACACGCGAGCGCTCTCCGTCCCGGAGGGCGCTCGCTTTCGTCGGCGACCTACGCTGGACGACGTGAAGAAGTACGCACCGGCCCTGCTCGACGTCGTCCTGGTCATCGTGTTCGCCGCCCTCGGGCGCGCAAGTCACGACGAGGGGCTGACGCTGGCGGGACTGGCGAACACCGCGTGGCCGTTCCTCGGCGGCCTCACCGTCGGATGGCTCGCGACGGCGGCCCTCTACAAGGAGAAGTTCGATCCGTGGCTGGTCGTGCCGACCGGCGTGATCGCATGGGTGTCCACCGTGGTCGTCGGGATGCTGCTGCGCGTGATCACGGGCCAGGGCACAGCCGGTTCGTTCATCGTCGTCGCGTCCATCGTGCTGGGCGTGTTCCTGCTCGGCTGGCGCCTGCTCGCCGGGCTGTGGCTGCGGCGCCGCGTCGACGCCGCCTGACCCCGGCCGCGCGGAGGTGACCCTCCGCACCGCCGAAAGCCGCGCGCCGGAGGTGGCCGCGGTGCCAGAGTGACAGCCATGAGCGAGACCGCCGCGCCCCCCGATCGGACGAAGGAACGCACCTTCTTCGGCCAGCCCTTCGCGCTGGCCAACCTGTTCGGTGTCGAGATGTGGGAGAGGTTCTCCTTCTACGGCATGCAGGGCATCCTGATCTATTACCTGTACTACTCGGCGGCCGACGGCGGACTGGGGATCAGCGAGCTCGCCGCCACGTCGATCGTCGGGGCGTACGGCGGCACGGTCTACCTGTCGACCATCCTCGGCGCGTGGATCGCCGACCGGCTGCTCGGCTCCGAGCGCACGCTGTTCTACAGCGCGATCCTCATCATGCTCGGCCACATCTCCCTGGCGCTGCTCCCCGGCCTCGGCGGCGTGGCGGTGGGCCTGGTGTTCGTCGCCGTCGGCAGCGGTGGCCTCAAGGCCAACGCCACCTCCCTGGTCGGGGATCTCTACGACGAGCAGGACACCCGGCGCGACGCCGGGTTCTCGATCTTCTACATGGGGATCAACCTGGGCGCACTGATCGGCCCGCTCCTCACCGGCTGGGCGCAGACCGAGCTGGGCTTCCACTACGGCTTCGGCCTGGCCGCCATCGGCATGGCACTCGGCCTGATCCAGTACACCCTCGGCCGCAAGCACCTGCGCGGGATCGGCGCCACGCCGCCGCACCCGCTGCCCGCCGACCGGCGCACCAGGGCCGCCGGCGTCGCCGTCCTGGCCGTCGCGCTGATCGCGGCGCTGTTCGGCACCGGGCTGGTCACCGTCGACAACCTGTCGGACGTCGTGGTCGCAGCGACCGTCGCCGCGTCCGTCGTCTACTTCGTCGTGATCCTGTCCAGCCGGCAGATCACCGCCGTCGAACGCAGCCGGGTGATCAGCTTCGTCCCCATGTTCCTGGCCAGCGCGGCATTCTGGTCGCTGTTCCAGCAGCAGTTCACCACCGTCGCGGTGTACGCCGACAAGAGGCTCGACCGCAACCTGTTCGGCTGGGACTTCCCGCCGGCGTGGGTGCAGTCGATCAACCCGGTGTTCATCATCGTGTTCGCGGGCGTGTTCGCCGCCGTGTGGACCCGGCTCGGCCCGCGGCAGCCGTCGTCGCCGGTGAAGTTCGCGATGGGCACCGTGATCATGGGCATCGCGTTCCTGTGCTTCATCCCGATGTCCGGCGGCGGCCCCAACAGCGCCCCCCTGCTCGGCCTCGCGGGCATCCTCCTGCTGTTCACGTTCGCGGAGCTGCTGCTCTCCCCCGTGGGCCTGTCGCTGGCGACGAAACTGGCCCCGCGCAACTTCCACACCCAGATGGTGGCGCTGTTCTTCCTGTCGGTGGCGCTCGGCACGGCCATGGCCGGCACCCTCGCCAAGTACTACGACGAGGCGAACGAGAAGCCGTACTTCGCCTGGGTCGGCCTCGGCTCGATCGCGATCGGCGTCGTGCTGGCGCTGCTGTCACCGTGGATCCGGCGGATGATGCGCGGAGTGCACTGACCGGTTCTCACCGCACCGCCAGCCACACCGCGAGCCCGAGGCCGGCGAGCGCGACCGTCACCCGCAGCACCTCGGGCGGGATGCGCCGGACGACGGGCGGCCCGCACCAGCCGCCCGCGACGGCGCCGAGCGCCATCGCGGCGGCCGCACCCCAGTGCACGGGGCCGAACACGGCGAAGCCGATCGCAGCGACGAGGTTGGCGACCCCCAGCAGGTAGCTCTTGAGGATGGTGGCGCGCCAGATGTGCTCGGAGGTGCAGATCAGGGTGAGTGCGAGGAAGACGACACCCGCACCCGCCCCGAAGTAGCCGCCGTACACCGCCACGACGAACAGCAGCGCCGAGTACGTCCGGGGCAGGTCCCGGCTCCCGGACAGGGCGCGGATCCGGGGTTGGGCCAGCAGCGCGAGGGAGGCGAACGCGACCATGTAGGGCACGACCGTCTCGAAGGACCCCGCGGGCGCCCACATCAGGACGACGGCACCGACGAGGCCGCCGAGCGCCGAGTACAGGGTCCATCGCCACAGCCGCGGGCCGGTGTCGACGACCTCGCGGGTCGAGTTGGCGAGCGCCCCGACGCCGACCCCCACCATCGCGACGGTGTTGGTGACGTTGGCGGCGACGGGCGGCAGCCCCGCGGCGAGCAGCGCGGGGTACGAGACGATGGACGCGAGGCCGGTGACGAACCCGATGAGCCCGGCGAAGAACCCCGCGACCGCGAGCAGCAGCAGGTCGACAGGGGTCACGACCGACAAACGTACCGGGGTCCGCTTCGGCCGGTCCGCCGAGGGCGGCAGCGGTCAGCGGTCGGCGGGCGGCTTGCCCAGCTCCCGCAGGAACATGTCGGCCATCTTCACCGCGCGGTCGCCGCCGTCGGCGTTGGCGACGAACACCGCGAACGCCAGGTCGCCGGTGTACCCGTAGAACCAGCGGTCGTCACCGCTCGCGGCCGCGATGCCGGACAGACCGGGGTGCCCCTTCAGGAACGACGCCGGGCCGCTGCGCACGTTCTCGGCCATCGCGGCGCGCAGCGCGTCGGTCACGTGCGGCGGCAGCGGTTCGGCGGCCTCCCCCACCTTCGCGGGCTTGCCCTGCACGATCGCGGGCAACGGCGCCTCCCCCCGCGCGACGGACGCGGCGAGCAGCGCGGCACCGAACGGACTGAGGAGCGCCTCCCCGCCGCCGTCCGAGCCGGAGAACTGCACCACACCGGACCGGTCCTCCCCGATCTGCGCGGTCTCGAAGTCGAAGCCGGGGACGTCGTAGTCCAGGCCGAGCCCGAGCCGGCGGGCGGTGTCGGCCAGATCGTCGGTGCTCACCGAGGCCGGGTCGACGCCCCGGTCCAGGCCCGCGGCCAGCCGCACCGGATCCAGCGTCTGCCCGGCCGGATACAGCCCGCGGGAGGCGACGGGTCCGAGTTCCATCGCCCAGTTGTTCACGTCCAGGGCCAGGACGCCGCCGGTGGACGGCTGGATCGCCACGATCGCCGCCGGGGTGCCCACGCTGACCACCGCTTCCTTGGCGGCGAGCTGGACGTGCGCGTCGAGGGTCGCCTGCAGGTCCGGCGGCGGCGGGCCCTGGAAGCCGGCGACCTGCACCGGGTCGGCGCCGGGCTCCTCGAGGGTGACGGCCCACCCGGCGGTGGCGTCACGCTCGAGCTGCCAGGCCGCGCGCAGCGGGTCCAGCAGCGGCGTGGAGATCCGCCGGTCCGCGCTGATCAGCGTCGGGGTCTTGACGACCACCACGCCGGGGATCGGGACGATCTCGTCCTCGAGGAACTGGTAGTCCTGGTCGCGCAGCTTCACCGCGGTGATGCGCGCCCCGGGGTCCGCCGCGAGGTTGCGCTGCAGCAGGTCGGCGGTGATGACCGGCGCGACGGGTTCGAGCACCTTCGCCAGCCGCGTCGTGGTGTCGACCGGGTCGGGCATGAGGGCGGGATCGACGACGACGGCGTTGATGGTCTGCTCGGCCATGAGCAACTGACCGGTGCGGTCGAAGATCTTCGGCGGCGCGGCGTCGGTGCGCACGTGGTGCACGGTGCGGGTCCGGTTCAGCTCGGGCACCAGCACCTGCGGGTCCCAGGAGATCCGCCAGCCGACGGCGAGGTTCTTCGCCACGCCGTCCACCTGGTATCCCCAGTCCTTGCCGGGTCCGAAGTTCCAGTCGGCGCCGAGGGTGAAGAACCCCGTCTGCTCGTTGAGTTCGACGAACTGGGCGACGTCGTAGTCGACGCTGCCGTCCTTCATGCCCTCGAACATCTGCCGGATCGACGCCTCGGCGGCGTTCGGGTACGACGTGAGCGCGGCAGCGCCGGCGGCGTCGCCCTCGTTCAGTTCCGCGACGAAGTCGTCGACGAGTCGCTGCGCATCGCTCCGGGGTTCACCGAACACGCACGACGCCATGCCGGCCGCGAGAACCACGACGGAGACCAGGGCTGTCACGCGGCCGCGCCCCCTGCGCCAGTCCCGAAAACCCATAACGACCAACCTTCACTTCTGTCACTTCAGTAACAAGCACGCCCTGCCTACGATGCGATCACGATTGCGCCACAAGCCGCGCATCACCCCCTCAGCAGGCGTCCCGCCACGTCCACTGCCGGCGCCGAACTGCCCGCTCCCGCAACGAAAACCGCGAACGCGAGGTCTCCCTGCGAGCCGACGAACCAACCGTGGGCACCGGTGCCATCACCGTACTCTGCCGTCCCCGTCTTACCGACGAGTTCGGGTAGGTCCCGCAGCGTGCTCGCGGTTCCACCCGTCACAGTCTCCCGCATCATCGTCCGCAACGCGGCAGTGACCTCCGCCGGCGCGGCACCAGGGGTGCGATCGGCCACCGTGGGCCGGCCCTCGACGAGCACCGGCAGCGGCGTCGAGCCGTGCGCGATGGACGCCGCCACGAGTGCCATACCGAACGGTGACGCCGTCACCCGGCCCTGGCCGATCGCGGACTCGACGCGCTCCGCCGGGGTCTGCGCCTCGGGCACGCTGCCGGTGACCGTGACCAGTCCGGGCGTGACGTAGTCGACCCCGAGCCCGAACTGCAGGGCCGCGTCGGTGAGCGCGGTCGCCGGCAATCCCACCGCGAGCCGGCCCATCGTGGTGTTGCACGAGAAGGCGAAGGCCGTGTGCAACGGGACCGGTCCGAGGTCGAAGCTGTCGTCGTTGGGGATGACCCGACCCTCGATGTTCGCCGTCCCGGGGCACGGCACCACCGTGTCGGGGGTCACGGCCCCGGCCTGCAGGGCGGCCGAGGTGGTGACGGTCTTGAAGGTCGAACCGGGCGGATACAGCCCCGTCAGCGCGATCGGTCCCTCGGCGTCGGCGGCGGCGTTCTGGGCCACCGCGCGTACCGCCCCGGTGGACGGTTCGATCGCGACGATCACCGCCGGCTGCGGCAGCGGCGCCAGCACCGCCTCGGCGCGGGTCTGCAGACCCAGGTCGAGCGTCGACTGCAGGTCCGGCGCCGGCGGACCGTCGGCACCGGCGACGCGGCGGGCGCTGCCGTCTTCGGACACCGTCTGCACGGCCCAGCCGGCGGACGCGTCCTGGCCCTGCTGCCACAGCTCCCCGAGCCCGGAGAGGACCGGGGACGCGAGCGCGCGGTCGACCGTCAGCAGCCGGGTCTGCCGGACGAGGGTCACGCCCGGCAGCGCGGCGAGCTGCGCCTCGATCGGCGCGATGTCCGCGTCGCGGAGGGCCACCGCGGTCACGGGCTTGCCCGCCGCCGCGGCGACGTCGGCGGCGAGCGACTCGGCGGTGACGGTGGGCGCGGCGGTCGCGAGCAGCGGCGCGACGGCCGCCGGGTCGGCGGTGGCATCGACGTTCACCAGCGTCACGACCTGCTGTTCGAGGATCGGCCGCCCGCCACGGTCGAGCACGGACGGCGGCGGGCCGACGGTCGTCGTGTAGCTCAGCGTGGTGCCGGCGGTCAGGCCCGGCGCCAGCACCGCCGGGTCCCACTCGATGCGCCAGCCCTCCGCGTCGACGTCCAGGGCACTGCCGGACGTGCGGTACGACCAGTCCCGGCCCTCGGCGAAGTGCCACGCGACGTCGAGTTCGAAGGTGCCGCCGTCGCCCGTGCCGGCGAGCTCGAGGTCGGGCCGGACCCCGCCGAGCCCCTCGAACACGCCGTCGATCGTGGCGGCCGCCGCCGCGGGATCGGTGGTGAGCTCCGCCGCGGCCCGCACGTCACCGGCCTCGAGCGCCGCGGCGAACTCCCCCACGACCGTCTCGGGCTGGTCGGGCCCGAAGGAACACCCGGCGGCCGCCAGCGCGGCGGCGACGGTCAACAGGAGCGGAACCGGTCGGCGTCGGAGGAGTGGCACAGCAACGATCATGCCCGAAGCCGGACGGTGCCGTCGTTCACCACCGCCCGCACGTTGCGTACATGCTGCCTGTAGTGACGCGGCCCCCAATTCGGGAAAATCGATTGCCGGCCCCACGGACGCTGTTCTACCGTCGGTTCCTGTCACATTCCCGTCGATCGGAGAAGGCCGTTGCTCCTGTAGAGGTTTCGCCCGCCGCGCCGCACCTGCGCGCGGTACCGTCACCTACTCCGGGAGCAGCCATGTCACACCCTTCCCCGTCCTCGGGCCTTTCCCTGTCGGACCTGACCTTCGCCTGGCCGGACGGCACCGCCGTGTTCGACGGTCTCGACACCACCCTCCCCGCCGGGCGCACCGGACTCGTCGGACGCAACGGGTCCGGCAAATCAACTCTGCTGCAGATCATGTCGGGTGAGTTTCAACCGACCCGGGGCTCCGTCACGGTGCACGGCCGGGTCTCGCGGCTGCCGCAGGACGTCATCCTCGATCCACACCGCGCCGTCGACGCCGTCCTCGGCATCGACACCGTGCGCGCGGCGCTGCGGCGCATCGAGGCCGGCTCGACCGCCGTCGAGGACTTCGACGCCGTCGGCGAGCGATGGGACATCGAGGAGCGCGCCCTGGCCACCCTGCACCGTCTCGGTCTCGACCGAATCGTCGCCTCCCCCAGCGACTTCGATCGCACCGTCGGCACCCTCTCCGGCGGCGAGACCGTCCTGCTGGCGCTCACGGCACGCCTGCTCGACGAGCCGGACGTCCTGCTGCTCGACGAGCCGACGAACAACCTGGACTCGGCGGCCCGCGCGCGGCTGTACGACGTGCTGCGCGAGTTCGCCGGCACGCTCGTCGTCGCCACCCACGACCGCGACCTGCTCGAGCGGGTCGACACCGTCGCGGAGATGCGCGACGGGCGGCTGCGGCTGTTCGGCGGCAACTACAGCGAGTACGAACGCATCGTCGCGGCCGAGCAGGAGGCGGCACTGGCCGCGGTGCGCGACGCCCGGGCGGACGTGCGCCGGCAGGCACGCGAGCTGAGCGACTCGCACATCAAGCTCGCCCGACGAGAGCGATACGGCCGCAAGATGTTCGAGAACAAGCGGGAACCGAAGATCGTGATGGGGGCCCGCAAGCGGCAGGCCCAGGAGTCGGCGGGCCGGCTCCGCCGCGAACACGAGGGCAAGCTCGCCGGCGCGCGCGAGAACCTCGAGCGCGCCCAGGGCACCGTGCGCGACGACCGGGAGATCCGGGTGGACCTGCCCGAGACGGAGGTGCATCCCGGTGCGCGCGTCGCCGAGGGGCCGCTCGAGATCGTCGGCCCGGAGCGGATCGCGCTGCGCGGACCCAACGGCTCGGGCAAGACGACGCTGCTGCGCGACATCGTCGCGGCCGGTCCCCGGGTGCCGTTCGCGGTGCTGCCGCAGCGGCTGGACGTCTTCGACGAGTCGCTGTCGGTGGCGGACAACGTCGCGCTGCGGGCCCCTCATGCGTCGCCGCAGCAGGTCCGGGCACTGCTCGCCCGGTTCCTGTTCCGCGGCGCCGACGCGGACATGCCGGCGGCTGCCCTCTCGGGCGGCGAGCGACTGCGGGCGGCGCTGGCGACTCTGCTCGCGGCGGACCCGGCTCCGCGGCTGCTGCTCCTCGACGAACCGACCAACAACCTGGACCTGCCCAGCCTGACGCATCTGGTGCAGGCACTGCGCGCGTACCGGGGCGCCTTCGTGGTGGTCAGCCACGACGAGCGGTTCCTGGCCGACATCGGGGTGACCCGGTCGGTCAGACTGGAGCGGTGAGCCACGCGATCAACCCCGTCGACGGAACCCGCATCGCCTTCACGGTGATCGAATCGGACGCAGGCGCCGGCAGCCCGTCGCTGCTGCTCGCGCACGGCAGTGCTCTGTCGTCGGCCATCTGGCGGGGATTCGGATACGTGCGCCCCCTGCGCGAGCGGTACCGGCTGATCCTGCCCGACCTGCGCGGTCACGGCCGCAGCGACAAGCCGCACGTCCCCGACGCATACGCGATGGACCTGATCGTCGGGGACGTGCTGGCGGTCCTCGACGCCGCCGGCACCGAGCGCGTGCACTACCTCGGGTACTCGTTCGGAGCGCGGGTCGGCTTGTCCCTGGCGGTGCGCGACGCCGGCCGGCTGCAGACGCTCACCGTGGGCGGCGGCAGTGCCCGCGCGCAGGCCGGGGCGTTCGATCGCCTGTTCTTCCCGGGATGCGCCGACGTGCTCGGGCACTACGGGATCGACGGGTTCCTCGAGGCGTGGGCGGAACACCTCGGTTCGCCCGTCGATGCCGCGACGCAGGCCGCGTTCCGGGCGAACGACGCCGCCGCCCTGGCCGCGTACATGCGACGGTCGGATCGCGAACCCGGGATCGACGACGCCGACCTCGCCGCCCTGGACGTGCCGACGTTGGCGTTCGTCGGTTCGGAGGACCGCGAACGGATCGACGACACCCGCGAACTGTCGCGGACGATCCCCGGTGCCCTGCTCGCGGTGATCCGGGGATACGACCACGCCACGACGATCGCGGCGGCGCCGGAGGTGCTGTCGGTGGTCGGACCGTTCCTCGCGGCGCACGCCGGCCGATCGTCCGGCTAACTCACCGAGGGCGCCTCGTCCATCCACTGCACGAGCTGGTAGACGATGCCGTTCGGGTCGCGCATCTGGAAGTACCGCTCGCCCCACGGCTCGGTCTCGATCGGCGTGACGATCGGAACCCCCTCCGCCCGCAGTCGTTCGTACTCGTCGTCGATGGCGTCTACGACGAACGCGACGAGCGTCCCCTGCCCGGCGTCGCCGGCGATGCTCGCGGGCTTGAAGGTGCCGAGCCCGGTGCGCAGGAAGACGAGGCTGAAGCCCGCGTCCTCACGGGTGAGCGAGACGAACCCGTCCTCGGCCATCGTCTCGGTGAACCCGAGGTGACGGGTCACGAAGTCGGCCGACGCGGCCACGTCGGGAACGTTGAGGGACAGGGCACTGGCGGTGATCTGCAAGGTGAACTCCTTCCGGTTGCACGACTCCGAACGTCCAGGGCCCCCGTCCGGTTCCCACGCCCCGCTGCGGGGCCGAATGTGACACCGGATCGACGAGGTGTCACATTCGGCCCCCATGGGGGCGTTGTCCGCCGCCCGGAACCGGAGGACTCTCGGAATCACCCCTGTCCCTCTCATCCGGAGGCCCCACCGTGACGCACACCGTTTCCCCCGTCGACACCGTCGCCCAGCGCGTCCTCGACTCGGCGCTCGGCGCCGTCGATCTGATCGCGATCTATCTCGGCGACCGGCTCGGCTGGTACCGCAGCCTCGCCGCCGACGGTCCCGCCACCTCCGACGAGCTCGCGGCGCGGACCGGGACCGACCCGCGCTACGCCCGCGAATGGCTCGAGCAGCAGGCGGTGACCGGCCTGCTCGAGGTCGACGACGGCGATCCGCCGCGCTTCACGCTGCCGCCCGCGGTGGCCGAGGTCCTCACCGACGAGCACAGTCTCAACTACCTCGGACCCCTGGCCCGCATGTTCGCCGGGGTGTCCGCGCAGCTTCCGGCCCTGCTCGACGCCTACCGCACCGGGGGCGGCGTGAGCTGGGCGCAGCTCGGCACCGATGCCCGCGAGGGGCAGGCGGACATGAACCGGCCGTGGTACGAGAAGGCGCTGCCGGGCGCCCTGGCGTCCGTGCCGGACCTCGACGCGCTGCTGCGCCGACCGGATGCCGAGATCGCCGACATCGGCTGTGGCGGTGCGTGGTCCACGATCGCGCTGGCCCGTGCGTACCCGCAGGCCCGGTTGTTCGCCATCGACATCGATCCGGCGACCGTCGCCCTGGCCCGGACGAACGTCGCGGCCTGCCCCGACGTCGCCGACCGGATCACCGTCGTCGAGACCGACGCGGCGAGCCTGCCCGACGAACGCTTCACGGCGGCGTTCGCCTTCGAGTGCGTCCACGACATGCCACGTCCCGTCGAGGTGCTGTCCGCGGTGCGCGGCTCGCTCGCGGCCGACGGGGTCATGGTTGTCATGGACGAGGCCGTCGCCGACCGGTTCACCGCACCCGGCGACGAGGTCGAGCGGTTGATGTACGGGTTCAGCATCTCGTGCTGCCTGCCGGACGGCATGAGCCACCCGCCGAGCGCGGGAACCGGCACGGTGATGCGTGCGGACACCCTGCGCCGGTACGCGCTCGACGCGGGCTTCTCGGACGTGTCGGTGCTGCCGATCGAGGACTTCGGGTTCTGGCGGTTCTACCGTCTGACGCCCTGACCGGCCTCAGCACGACGTCGGCTGGCGCGCCTCCGACAGCAGTGCCGTGACGGTGTGCTTCATCAGTTCGGCGGCCTCGGCCACCGGCAGGTCCAGCACATCGCGCAGCGCCACCCACGACGCCCAGGTGCTCGCCACCGCCACGGAGCGCACCAGCGTGGCCCGGCGCGACGCGTCGAGCGCGGCGAGTTCCGCCGCGAACAGCTCGTCGACCTCGTTGACCACACGTGCGATGTGCCGCAACCTGTTTCGCTGGATCCTCTTGGACTGCGGGGCCCGGATCGCCGACGCGCGCGCGAACGGCGCCATCAGCTCGAGCAGTTCGGCGCGCTGCCGGCAGAACGCGTCGATCCGCTCGTCGAGCGGCAGGTCGACGGGGACCGGGGCGAACGCGGTGTCCTGCCGCCGCAGCAGCTCCGTCCCCGTCTCCTCGAACAGCGTTTCCAGATCGTTGAAGTTCGCCCACAACGCCCGGAGCGAGACCCCGGCCCGTGCGGCGATCTGCGCACCGGTCGGTTTCAGCTCACCGGCCTCGATCAGGGCGATGTGCGCCTCTATCACTGCGTGGCGGGTCCGTTCGGCCCGCGCGACGCGTCCGTCGGTGACGGTCACGTGTCCCTCCTCCCGTGTCGCCGACCGGTTCCTCCCAACCGGTGCGGCGCACTCGATTGTGCCAGGGCCTGTGTCACCGAGGGGGTGGCGCCGCGCGGGGGCGGGTCAGTCGTGGTCGAGGACGGGGGTGCGGGCGGTGGCCCGGACGATCGCGTCGTACAGCGAGCGAGCGGCGCGACGCGTGGCGCCGGCCCCTCGGACGAGGGTGAATCCGTGGAATACGCCCGGCCAGCAGTGCAGTTCGACGCGTACCCCGGCCTGCAGGAGACGCTGGGCGTAGACGAGCCCCTCGTCGCGGAGCGGGTCGAGTTCGTTGACGGTGAGGTAGGTGGGCGGCAGGCCGGTCAGGTCGGCCCGGCGCGCGGGCACGGACTGCTCGGTGGGCTCCTGCCCGCCGAGGTAGTGCCGCCAGCTCTGGGCGGCCTTGCGGTTGTCCCACACGGCGGTGGCGCCACCGCCGCGCATGGAGGCGGTCTCGAGCCGGTCGTCGAGTGCGGGTTCGAGCAGGGCCTGCAGCGCAATGCGCGGGCCGCCCTCGTCCCGGGCCCGCAGCGCGACGGTCGCGGCGAGGGCGCCGCCCGCGGAATCGCCGAGGACGACGACGCGGTCCGGATCGATGTCGAGACATGCTGCGCCGGAAGCGATCCACTCGAGGACCGCGTAACAGTCGTCGGCGGCAGCGGGATAGGGGTGCTGGGGGGCGAGCCGGTAGTCGACGGAGATGACGACGGCACCGGTCGCGCGGGCGACGGCGGCGGCGAAGGCTTCGCTGTGGGCGGCGCTGCCGAGGACGAATCCTCCGCCGTGGATTTCGAGAACGACGGGCCGGCCCGCGGGGTTGCCGTCGGGACACATGTCGGGCGTGTGGATCCGCACGGGCACCTCGGGGCCGCCCGGCGCGCCGGGGACGAGCCACTCCTCGACGGTGACACCGGTGGTGTCGGCGGGGCCGGCGGCCGCAACGATCGAGTCGAGGGTGCGACGGCCTCCGTCCACGTCGGCGAGATCGAGGTCGGGGAGGGTCGTCACCGCGTCGGCCAGTTCGGGATCGACGTCGGTCGAGACTGGCATGATCTCGGTCATGGCGACACGATAGTGGAATGTGCAGCGTAGGT
>NZ_PCZU01000267.1:18196-19615 GCF_002887785.1 Rhodococcus sp. ENV425 | reverse complement strand
CCGGGACCCCGGACCGCGCGGCCCGGCCCGGGGTCCCGGTCACTCGGCGAGCAGGCCCTTGGCGATGTGCGTCACCTGGATCTCGTTGCTGCCCGCGTAGATCATCAGCGATTTCGCGTCCCGCGCGAGCTGCTCGACGCGGTACTCGGCCATGTAGCCGTTGCCGCCGAAGAGCTGCACCGCCTCCATCGCCACGTCGGTGGCCGCGCGCGAGGAGTACAGCTTCATGGCCGAGGCCTCGGCCAGGCCGACGGGCTTGCCGGCCTCCGTGCGTTCGATGGCGCTGAACACCATGTTGCGGACGTTGATGCGGGCGATCTCCATCTCGGCGAGCTTGAGCTGGATCAGCTGGAACCGGGAGATCTCCGCTCCCCACAGCTTGCGGGTGCGGGCGTAGTCCTTGCACAGGCGCAGACATTCCTCGATGATGCCGAGGGCCAGGTAGGCGATGCCGATCCGCTCGGCGGCGAAGGATTCGCGCGCGCTCTCCTTGCCGTCGCTGCGGCCACCCTCCTCGGTCTCGCCGAGCAGCCGGTCGCGGGTGATGCGGACGTTGTCGAAGAACAGCTCGCCGGTGGGCGAGGAGTTCATCCCCATCTTCTTGAACGGCGGGCTCTGGGTCAGTCCCTCCATGCCCTTCTCGAGCACGAATGCGAGCACCTTGCGGTCCCGGCGGTCGATGCTCGGGTCGCCCTCGTCGAGCTTGGCGTACACGATGAGGACGTCGGCGTAGGGACCGTTGGTGATGAAGGTCTTCTGCCCGTTGAGGATGTAGTCGTCGCCGTCGCGCCGGACGGTGGACTTCATTCCACCGAAGGCGTCCGACCCGGAGTCGGGTTCGGTGATGGCCCAGGCGCCGACCTTCTCGAAGGTCACCAGCTCGGGCAGCCACCGCTTCTTCTGGGCGAGCGTGCCGCGGCTGCGGATGGTGCCCGCGGTGAGGCCGAGGCTGACGCCCATCGAAGCGACGAGCCCGAGGCTGACCCCGGCGATCTCGCTGTTGAGCAGGGCCGCCATACCGCCGGAGCCCATGCCGCCGCCCGGCTTGGCAGACGACGCCTCGCCGGCCTCCTCCCGGGCGAGGGCCTTGTTGAGGCCGTCGCGGGCCAGCTCGTCGATGCCGAAGGCGGAGAACAGTCTGCGGATGATGTCGTAGGGCGGCAGCTCACCGCTCTCGAGCCGATCCACGTGGGGGCGGATCTCCTTGTCGATGAATCCGCGCAGCGCGTCACGGAACATGAGATCGGTGTCGGACCACTCGTACATGCCTCGAAATATAGAACACGTTCTCGTGTACGTATACGGATCCACGGAACCGGCGGTGACATCGGGCATATTTAGCCTACGATTAGTTAATGCACGATCTATTTGCGTAGACTCCTGGTGTCGCCCCCGCACGAAAGGCCCGAGAGATGCGCA
>NZ_PCZU01000267.1:0-18186 GCF_002887785.1 Rhodococcus sp. ENV425 | reverse complement strand
TTCCAGTGGCTCGCCTACGCCGTCGGCCGCCCCCTGCCCGCCTCGATGCGCGAGTGGGTGCGCAACGACCTGATCGGCGACCACGCCGTCGCCCGCCACATGGTCCGCAGCCAGGTCCCGTTCCTCCCGCTGTACGCCGCGTTCCTGCTGCTGCCCGGCCCGGTGTGGCTGCGCCTGTCGACGATGGGGCTCGGCGTCGCCCTCGCGCTGTTCTTCTCCGCCGCCTACATGGCGCAGAACCGCCGGCGCCGGCTCGAGCGCAACGGCCTGCCGGGAGACCTCGAGAATCCCCGGCGCGTCCGGGAGCGCGACGCCGAGAAGGCCGCCTACGAGCGGCTCCACTCCACGATGCGCGCCGACCTGCGGACGCGGGGGTAAGGCGCAGTCATCTCTGCCGAGTTGACGTTGCAGAGGTGGGTCCGAGGAAGCTTCACCACAGGACGACCAGCCGTCGGTGTGGCCTTTCAGCCCGAGATCCGGTTTCTCACAGCTGATACGGCAGCGGCGTGCCGATCGCCTCCACCAACGGCAGAAGACGGCACCGATCGTCTCCTCCTCGAGCCGCGCGACGACGTCGACGGCGTCACCGCTCACGACGGTCGCGTTCGGCCCGTCGAGGGCCCCTTCCAGTATGGTCGACACACCGTGCGGCATGCTCCTCATCCGGGTGACCCATGAGTCGTTCGCGCCGGACTCCTCGGTCCTCGAGGCCGGCAGTCGCACGAATTGCCGATAGGTAGTGGCTCCGAGGACCATCCGCCGCTCCGCGTCGTACAGGGCGAGGCGGTGGTCGAGCAGCGCGGGGCCCTGCTTGCCCCGGTTGCCGCGGTGGGAGCCGTAGCCGTCCGGGCTGGAAAAGACGTCGAAGGTGGAGGTAGCGGTCCTGATGCTCTCCTCGAGAGCGGGTGATCGGGTGTGGATACAGACTGAAACCACGGCCGAACTCATCGCCGTCGGACTCCAGAAGTCCGGCCGCCCGGATGCCACCGACGGACCACCGCTCCACGGTGACCGGGATGCGCTAGGGAAGACCAGCCCTCGGCGTCCTTCCGGCGCCGGTGGTCCCCACGGGTGCGCTGCTCGCCGCCCGGCTCGGCACGGGCGCCGCCGTCGGCTCCGGCCGACCGGCGGGTGCTCTAATTCGTCCCCGACTCATCCGGTCGCAGCGTCCGAAAAAGCCGGTCCGGGTCGAGTTCGGCTACCGGGGCCACCACCACACCGAGCGCCCGCGCCTCGGCCACCGCACGGGCCAACAACCGGCGGGCACGCTCGTAGCGGCACCGAAGATCGTCGGTCAGCGCAACATCGCGCAGTGCGACTCCCGCGGGGACCTCCTCGAGCGCCTCCGCGACCAGAGACCGCACGATGAGAACCCCGGTCTGTACACCCTCGACCGCCCAACGCTGCTGCCACTGCATGCCGACCGCCCTCGACTCGGCCCAGCACCGATCACCCGCCGCCATTATCCGCCCCGCAGGCCCACGGCGTCACGCCTGGAACAAGGGGATCGCCGTCGGTGACGTGCCCGGTGTCGCAGACTGCCGCCGCGACGAGACGGGGTCGCCGCCCGGCGGGACCGGGTCGCCGGTCCGGGGGATGCAGGCGCCCGAGATCGCCCCTGGGTGGACGTCGATTCGACCGCGGGAGGTGGCACACCGCCCTCACACCACCCCGGTTTCGGATCCCGGAGTCCGAGCCGGGTGATGCGGTGACAAACGCCTGATCGTGGAGTTGAGTCGACTCTGTGCGTCCAACCAAACTGTCAGTCGCCCTGGGCCGAGAAGCCCTCGCCGCGCGTACCGAATCCGCGAACGGCTGGTTGCAGGGAACACCACCGGGACGGACGGTCCGGCGTGTCATCGACGGACTCATCGACATCGAGCTCGCCGACCGATCGATGAGCCTCGCAGCCAAGATCTTCACCTCGGTACTGCCGCTGATCATAGCCGCCTCGATCTTCAGCAACTGGGATCTGGCCACCCACGCAATCGAGGAACAACTCGGTATCGACTCGACCGACCTGTCGGCCTGGGCCAGCGAGTACGACGCCACCGACCCGACCTTCGCGGCATTCGGTGTCCTCGGATTGCTGCTGGTCGCCATCAGCGGCACATCATTCACCCGGACCCTGGCACGGATCTACGCAAAGATCTGGAACGTGCCGCCGATCAGCGCCCGCGATGCCTGGCGGTGGCTGGTGGTCCTCCTCTTGGTCGCTGCGTCGGCTGCGCTGATCGGCGTGATACGCCAGGTGTCCGGTCCGCACTTCGTCGGCAGGTCGCTGGC
The DNA here is from genome assembly GCF_002887785.1 of Rhodococcus sp. ENV425. Classification (NCBI taxonomy): domain Bacteria; kingdom Bacillati; phylum Actinomycetota; class Actinomycetes; order Mycobacteriales; family Nocardiaceae; genus Rhodococcus; species Rhodococcus sp. ENV425. The sequence goes on along the minus strand of NZ_PCZU01000267.1, from coordinate 15,900 downwards.
GATCCTCGGCGAACTGGCGGTGTGGGCGGTCGTGTGGACCGTGTGCCCGTATCTGCTCACCAGGGGCGCGTTGTCCGGTCGCGTGCTGTGGGCCACCGGGATGCTCACCGCGTCAGGCCTCACGGTGATCCGTGCCGCAGGTCGGATCGTGCTGCCGAAGCTTACAGCCACAGCAGAGACGAAGTTCGGTCCCCTGGGGGTGGTGTTCACCTCGATCAGCTGGCTGTTCGCGCTGTCGATGGTGATCGTGGGTGCCGCGACGATCACCAAAGCACTCGCCCTCGACGAGAGTTACCTCGGCAGATACCTCCGCGGGCCGAGCGCCGGCGCCTGAGGTAGCCCGTCGCACTCAGGCCCGTGAGAAGTAGCTGCCGACGGCACGATGAACCGTCCTGGATCGAGTGGAGACCTCGTTCAGGCCACCTCGAGGCCTGAGGCGGCGGTGGGACGGGGTTCGCGAGAGCGTGTCTCGTAGTCGATCGGCGAGAGGTATCCGATCGACGAATGCAGCCGGTCCGCGTTGACCAGCGCACCCACTCCGCGGTTTCCGTCTCCACTTCTCCGCTTGCGTCCGCACGGACCACAATCGGCCCGGTGGATCAATTCGACCTTGTAGAGCCCTACGGTCGGTTCCCTCATCGCGTTGTCGAGGGCGTCCCCGACGCCACCGATCGAGCCGGCGATGCCCGATTCGGTCCGTGCCTCGGTGAACGTCCGTGAGGTGCACTGACCGACCACATCCGAGCGATACACCAAACCCGTTGAGGTGGAACGCAAATCGGTTCTCTTCCGGATGAACAGCGCTTACCCGTGCACGCCGCCGACGGCGCGGGGGCGTGCCGGTGTGGTTGAGCTCGGCCGCCGGCCCGGACGAACGGTGGTGGACGTTTTCCGGGTTACGCTCAACCGGCCCCAGAAGGACGATAGGAAAAGTGCTGTAATGCTCTGCAGTCAAACACTTTATCCGGTGTCGCCGTATACCGAAGCCGCGCGACGGGCAGGCCGGGTCCATCCCGGTCCGACGTCGGCGCGCCAGGGGGCGCGTCGTTCGACGATCGTCGGGTGGCGCGTCGTTATGCCGCGGACGTACGCGCGGAAGACGGCCCGTTCGCAGTCGGTATCGAGCAGCATGAGCTCCACAGTGTCGTGGCCACCTCGTCCGGGATCCGGAGGTGGTGCACCGGGCTCCTCGGCACGGCAGCGCACTGCCCCAGCGGACCCCGATTCCCGGCGGTGGCGGCCCGCGCCGGTGCACCCGACTGCTCGGCGAGACGGCGCGCCGGGCCGGGAGCCTCGTCCGGCAGCTCGCGACAAAACAACGCCGATCGCCGACGAGCACGCTGTCAAGGACTCGACTCCGGGCCCGTCCGTGGTCCGCAAGCCCAGGACCTATCCGATACGGCGGGGACGTACCCGATACCCCTGGTCCGTGAGCCATGCGCGGGCGCGACCAGCTCTGCGTTCGTCCGAGAACAGCCGATACCGGTAAAACTCGTTGGGCGACTGCGAGAGCACGTCCTTGAAGCGGCGGAAAGCGCCTCGCCCACCGAGCGCGATGCGCAGCTGCTCGGCCAGGGCGGGATCGGCCACCGAGTCGAGGAACACCTCCATGTCGCGGTAACCGGGGCGCGATCCGACGCACTCGACGAACAACCAGCGGTCAGGGTCGCCGTCCGCGTCGTCGTCGGACATCTCGTCGATGACCATGGCCGGCCACGTCTGCCCGGTCTCGAGGTCGAGACGGCCGCCGCCGTAGACGACGTCGCCTTCGAGCAGCGAGGACAGCTCGTCGAGATCGACCGCCAGTGGCCGGAGCATCGGAGTGGCCCGGGCCAGTGCGGCCTCGAGCTGGTCGGCGAGCTCCGCGTCTCCGGTCCAGCCACGCACGTGCAGCGCCGCGGCGCACCGGGTGGCCACCTCCCGCGCTCCGGGCAGCCGATCGTCGACGGCCGCGACGAGCGCGTCTCCGATCAACTGCAAGACCGCATCGGCGGGTCGTCCCCGCACCAGCTCGAGGACCGTGTCGGTACTCGTGTGCAGAGCGGCACGCAGCGCCCGCACCGCGTGTTCGTCCCAGCCGGTGTCCATCGAGTGCCGACGATAATCGCACCGGCCCCGACGCGGCATCGTTTCGGCCTTCCGGTCGACCACCTCCCTGCCGCTGGCGACAGCCGCACCGTCCGATACGACGAACACGAACGAGAGACTCGCTTTTCGGACTGCCTCACGGTCGAGCTGCGAATCCCGTTGCGGACTGACACCGAGGATCACTGCGATATCCCGCACCGACAGCCCAGGGCGGCGCAGATGCACCACCGACACCCGCGCAGCCTGCTCCTGCGCGCGAGCGGCTGCTTCGACCCGGGTCCGCGCCTGGCGTGCTTCGGCGATGGAACGACGGTCCGACCTACCACCATCTGCGGGCAAAGCAGGAGCCGCTGTTGTGGGTGCCCGATGCGGTGACCTGGTACAGCTCCTGCAGGGACGAGCACCTACCGCAGGTGCGCCGGCGGGTCGCCGGGGGTGATACCGAGGTGGATGTGATCGTGGTGGACGCGGTCGGAGAAGAAGCCCTTGCGTACTCCGTTGAGGTCGACAGGTCCACCGACCTCGGTGGCCCCCAACTCGGCGGCTCGCCGCATCAGTCGAAGCGGTCGATCGTCACCGGCCGGGGCGACCACCGGCCGACCGTCGATCTCGCGGATGTCCACGGCTCGTCCGACGGCGTGGTTGGACACCCGCGCGGTCGGAAACACCGTCTGGATGTGGCCGGTATGCATCACCTGGATCGTCAGGGTGAACTCCCGGGACAGTGCGTGAAGTATCGCCAGCAGCTGGGTGTCGATCCTGCCGGTGCGGACGTCGCTCCGGGCGGGGTCCGGCAGGACGATCTTCGGGTCGGCGAGCACCGCTGCGGCCGTGTCGGTCAACGGCAGCGGCGAACCCAGCGAGGTCGGTGGGACGAGTCGCTCGACGGTCCAGTTGCCGCCGGGTTCTCGGGCCAGCCGCACGTCCACGACGAGTTCTCGGATCCAGGGCCCCGAGACGGTGCGCAGGTTCTGACCGACCAAGGCGATCACCGCCGCGGTATCGCGGGCCAGCCCGCCGTACTGCGGATAGACCACGGTCAGTTCCCCAGCGCGGGCGGTGGACGGTTGGAGGACGGACGCGGTCGCTGCCGCCGCCGGTGACGCGCCGGCCCGGACGAGGTTGTCGACGGCCGTCCCGTCGTCGCTCCAGTTGCCGGCGGTTTCCAGAAACGCCGCCGCGGTGCGCTTGATCTCCGGGGACACTTCGCCTGGGGCCGGCCGCCAGCGACTCGCGTCGGCGGACAACGGAGAACGAAGTGGGCCGGCTCCGGGACCAGGGTGAGGTTGCTGCGGTGTCGGCGTGGTTGCCGGGTGCGCAGGTTCGGACGGGGTCGACTCGACGGCGCACGATGCCACTGCGGCGGCCGAGCCCGCGGTCAGCAACGTCAACAGCTGACGCCGGGTCAGATTCATCAGGGATCTGTCCCGCACCGGTCGCAGAAACTGTCGGGGCGGGCCGGAGGCACGACGGGGTGGCGATAGCTGCGTACGGCGACGCCGTCGCGGGTGAGGTGTTCTCGCACCGGGCTCCATCCCAGGTGTTCGTAGAACGCGCCGGCGCCGTCCGGGCCGGCGCTGGTGAGCAGCTCGGCTGTTGCAGCGCCCCGCTCGTGCGCACGGGTGAGAAACAGCTCGACCAGGCACGCACCGACGCCGCTACCCCGCAGCGGCGGCCGGACGGCGACCGCGGCCAGCAGAGCTACCGGCACGGGATCGATCTGGGCCGAGTGCGCGGCAGGCCGTGAGGTGATCGTGCGAAGAAGGCGTCGGGTCCACGGCCCCGCCCGTGTGCGCAGGAACCGCACCGCCAGTGGTGGGTGATGCAGCAGCGACAAGGCTGCGGTCGAGGCCAGGGCCAGCATGCAGCGGCGGTCGGCCAGCACCGCCCGCATGTGTGCCGATTCGTCGGTCGATCCGAACAGGAAGGCGCACACGTCCTCGCCGGAGTCGCACCGACGCTCCGCGACGAACGCCACTGCATGCGGTGAGTCGAGGAATGTCCTGTGCCAGCGACGCATGAAACGCGGCCCCCGAGCGGGGAAGAACCCGACAGGCAGCTGCTCGATGTGCAGTTGCGCTGTGGCGTCGAGATCGGCGGCAGTGGTGCCTCGCAGGACGAGATCGTTCGCGGTCAACGGACCGGGCCGTGGAGAAGGCGCCGGTCGGGCACGGCACCGCGGGCGGCGGCGACGCAACGTCGGTCGGTACACGAACCGGTTCCCCTTCTGCGGTCAGGTCAGGCCGGGCATGCCGTGGTCATTTCTCGACGTCGCATCTCTCGATACGGCCGCCGAATCTCCGACGCAAGGCCGGACAGCATTGCGCCGATCACTGGGCACGGAGTCTTCTGCGCCGCAACTGGGGTGGTCCGGGCCGTGAGATGGCGGAACCCGAGCGATCGCGCCGCCACGAGTAGGGCGACGCGCGTCCCGGCTCCTCCCGCGGGCTCACAAGCACGTGGCGTAGTTGACGGTGTGGTCGGACCCGAACAGGGTGCTGCTCCTCACGGACGACGGCCTGCCCTCAACCCTCTTCCCCGGTCCGGACCGGGGAAGACGAAGTCCTGTCTCGAGTGTGCCCCCGGCGGTAGGGCTTCGCCCGCGTTTCCGAGGAATCTGCTCGAGACCCGAGCCGGGCGCCTCACGGAGCGGATCCTCGCCGAAAGCCACGGCTGGGCCGAAACGGGGCTGCCGGACTCGGCTGTCAGGACAGCGGCGGGACGGCGGTAGCCTCGGGTCGTGATCGAGCACCACCTCGATCTCCTCGACGGAGCATCCTCGATGCAGATGCACGGCGTCGGCGACCATCTCCGGGACCTGGTCGAGCCGACGAGCCTGGGCTGCGGCCTCAGGGCCTCAGGGGGCGCGGTGTCCGCCACCCGAGCGAACTCGTCCGCGGCGGTCTCGACCGTCACCTCCGGCTCGCGGGCGTGGAACTGGACGCTCGTCCCGGTTCGCCGGCGCCGGCCCCCGAGCGGCCGCGTCATGCCGAGATGGATACATACCGCCTGAATGTCTTACCGCCTAATGTAATTCGATACTGTTGGACGTCACAGCATCAATTCGGTGAGACAATCCAGGAGTCGAAGGGAGGCGCATGATGGCCCAGGCACGAACCGTGATCGGTGAGAGCGTCGAGGAGTCGATCGGGGGTGGCGAGGACGTCGCGCCACCGAGGCTCGGGCCGGCCGTCGGCGCCCTGGCCGACGTGTTCGGTCACGGCCGGGCGGTGGCCCGGCACGGCGTGTCGTTCGGCAGGGAACTGGCGAAGATCGCCGTCGGCCGGTCGACGGTGGCTCCGGCGAAGGGAGACCGCCGGTTCGCCGACTCGGCGTGGAGTGCGAACCCCGCCTACCGCCGGCTCGGGCAGACCTACCTGGCGGCAACCGAGGCCGTCGACGGAGTCGTCGACGAGGTCGGTCGCGCGATCGGCCCGCGACGCACGGCCGAGGCCAGGTTCGCCGCCGACATCCTCACCGCGGCCCTGGCCCCGACGAACTACCTGTGGACCAACCCCGCGGCGCTGAAGGAGGCGTTCGACACCGCCGGACTCAGCCTCGCACGCGGCACCAAGCACTTCGTCTCCGATCTGATCGAGAACCGGGGCATGCCGTCGATGGTCCAGCGCGGCGCCTTCACCGTCGGGAAGGACCTTGCGGTGACCCCGGGTGCGGTGATCTCCCGCGACGAGGTCGCCGAGGTGCTGCAGTACACCCCGACCACGGAGACGGTCCGCCGCCGGCCGGTGCTCGTGGTGCCCCCGCCGATCGGCCGGTACTACTTCCTGGACCTGCGGCCGGGACGCAGCTTCGTCGAGTACAGCGTGGGCCGGGGCCTGCAGACCTTCCTGCTGTCGTGGCGCAATCCCACCGCCGAGCAGGGCGACTGGGACTTCGACACGTACGCGGGCCGGGTGATCCGGGCGATCGACGAGGTGCGGGAGATCACCGGCAGCGACGACGTGAACCTGATCGGTTTCTGCGCCGGCGGGATCATCGCCACCACGGTGCTCAATCACCTTGCCGCGCAGGGCGACACCCGAGTGCACAGCATGGCCTATGCGGTGACGATGCTGGACTTCGGCGATCCGGCACTGCTCGGCGCGTTCGCCCGGCCCGGCCTGATCCGGTTCGCCAAGGGCCGGTCCCGCCGCAAGGGCATCATCAGCGCCCGCGACATGGGGTCCGCGTTCACCTGGATGCGCCCGAACGACCTGGTGTTCAACTACGTCGTCAACAACTACCTCATGGGTCGCACCCCACCGGCCTTCGACATCCTCGCCTGGAACGACGACGGCACCAACCTGCCCGGCGCCTTGCACGGTCAGTTCCTCGACATCTTCCGTGACAACGTGCTCGTCGAGCCCGGCCGGCTCGCCGTGCTGGGCACGCCCGTCGACCTGAAGTCGATCACCGTGCCCACGTTCGTCTCGGGCGCCATCGCCGACCATCTGACCGCATGGCGCAACTGCTACCGCACCACCCAATTGCTCGGTGGAGAAACAGAATTCGCGCTCAGCTTCTCCGGGCACATCGCCAGCCTGGTCAACCCGCCGGGCAATCCGAAGGCACACTACTGGACCGGGGGCACACCCGGCCCGGACCCGGATGCCTGGCTCGAGAACGCCGAGCGGCAGCAGGGCAGCTGGTGGCAGGCCTGGGCCGACTGGGTGCTCGCCCGCGGCGGGGAGGAAACCGCCGCGCCGGACGCACCCGGCAGTGCGCAGCATCGCGCGCTCGACGCCGCTCCCGGCCGGTACGTGCGCGACCTGCCCGCCGGCTGACCGCCCGTCCCCCGGCGACCCGTCCGGACCCGGACCCGGACGGGTGTCCCACCACAGCGGTAGTGACGACCGCTCTGCTCCTGCTGGAGACCCGCTCTCCGGCACCTTGGAGACGTCTCGGGTTTGCAACGCCTTCCGATCGTTGCATCGACCCATGGAACGGGCGCCTCCCGTACCCGTCGGACAACGCGCAGACGCACCCGACGGCGTGGTGACACAACACCGGCGCAGCGTTCTGCTGTGGACACCGAGGGCATGCACCTCGGAAAACACGAGACCCCGCGAGCCCGCGACGACTGCGGCGGCTCCTGGGCGCCGAGAGAATCGGCCACCGCCCATTGCCTCCGGCGGATTGAGGGAGCAGGGTGAAGCACGGGGGAATGACCGGCGACGCCGCGTCGGCGCCGCCCTGAGGAGAAGGGTGCCGATCATGTTCGCACGCTCCACCACAATTCACGCGCATCCGTCGTACATCGACGCCGGGATCAAGCACGTACGCGACACCGTGATGCCCGCGCTGGCGGACATCGAGGGCTGCCTCGGAATGTCCCTGCTGATCGATCGCGGCTCGGGCCGGTGCATCGCGACCAGTTCGTGGCGGGACGAGGAATCGCTACGCGCCAGCGAGGGCCCGGTGCGGACGCTGCGTGACGCCGCCGCCGAGATCTTCCACGGCACCACGGAGGTCTCGCGGTGGGAGATCGCTGTCATGCATCGCGACCACCATTCCGAGCGCGGGGCCTGGTGCCGCGTCACCTGGATCAAGACCGAACCCGCCCACATGGACCGCGGCGTGGACATGTGGAAGATGGCCGCATTGCCCCAGATGGAGGAACTCGAGGGCTTCTGCAGCGCCAGCCTGATGCTCGACCGCGCCGCGGGTCGCGGGGTGTCGTCGCTGACGTTCGACAGCGCCGAGGCGATGGAACGCAGCAGAGAACGCGTCGACAGCATCCGGGCCGAAGTGGCTCGCGCGGCGGGCGCCGAGGTGCTCGATACCTGCGAGTTCGAGCTCGCCATCGCGCACCTGCACGTCCCCGAGATGGCGTGAGCTGATCAACTTTCGAGAAGGACGACCCCGGCCGGTTGCGCCGGTTGCCGCAGCGACCGGCCGTCATTCGAAGATCGAATATGTGCTCGGGCAAGGGGAGCGGTCTACGCACCGAAACCGTGTCCGAAGACATGAATGCCGTGTCCGAAGACGTAGATTCAGGGACCGGAGACCGGTCACCATCACTCACACCCGGTGGGGGCGCGGCGGTGCGAGGCCGGATGGGAGGCCGCCATGATCGAAGTCGAGGACAGCATTGTCATCGCGCGCCCGATCGGCGAAGTATTCACCTTTGTCGCGGACCAGACCAACGCTCCCCGATGGCAAGACGGATTGCTGGAAGTACGCCGGATCACCGCCGGACCGCCGGGAGTAGGTACCAGGCATGTCGCTGTCCGTAGATTCATGGGACGCAAGCTCGAGCTGACCAACGAGTACGTCCACTACGAGCCGAACACGAAGATCACCTTCACCGGGGCTTCGGGACCGAGCAGTTTCGAGGCGGCGTATCTGACCGACACGACGGCCGACGGGACCCGGGTGACGTGCCGCATGCGGATGGAGCAGAGGGGCCTCTTCAAGCTCGGTGACCCGCTGGTTGCTGCCGGCCTCCGACGGGAATTTGCCGTGAACCTGGAGAACCTCAAGGGTCTGCTCGAAACGAAGGCCGACGGCCACCTGCCGACGAAGGACCGTGTCATGCGTGTCGACCGTTCGACCATCGACCTGTCCGGCTACCCGGACCTGGTCGTCGTCTACCTCGGAATGCGCGTGAATCGTCCTCGCGGCTTGCTGCGGATGCTGGGGCTCGGACCGCAGATCAACCGATCGTGGAAGGACAAGCCCGACGGGCTGCTGCTGCACGAGGACTTCATCTGGTCCCTGCTTCCGCCCCACGCCGGGATGCGGCAATACTGGCGCGACCTGGACAGTCTGGAACGCTGGACCCGCTCCGACCCGCATCGGCTCTGGTGGCGCACGTTCCTGCGCGACTCCGGCGGCACCGGGTTCTGGCACGAGACCTACTTCATGCGCGGCGGCGTCGAGGCGATCTACGACGACATGGCCGAGCCGACCGGTCTCGCGCGGGTTGCCCCACGCGTGCCGGCCCGCGGAGCGATGTTCTCCGCACGACGGCGCGCGGGCGACACGACGCCGGCAACGGTCGCGCCCGTGGTCTTGGAGAGCGACTACTACGCCGACGAACCGGAGACACGCTGACCTTGCTCCCGGGTGTTCCGAGTGGGCGCGGCGACCGGTCCGGGGAAGCAGCCCCCGCCGGGCCCCGACTGCGGTTCCGCCCGGCCCCGGCGCTGCAGACAGGGATACCCGTCGCTCGCGGTGGTTGTCACAGAGGGCCGGTTATCGGACGAGTCTGACTTCGACGAGAGCCGTGCCCGGGTAGTTCTTCTCCGCTCAGTCGGGCAGGAAGCCGTTGCGGCGATAGAAGCTGTGCGCGCGGGGATTGTCCTCGGCGACCCAGAGTTGCGCACGGTCCCCGGCCAGAACCGCGTCCAGAAGTTCCTGCCCCGCACCACTCCCGTGGTGTTCGGGCAGGAGATAGAGGGTGTAGAGCTGAAGATCTCGGACGGGGTCCTCGTCGTCTATCGGTATGCCTGCAGAAGCGAACCCGACAATCTCCCCGTGAGCCTCTGCAACGCGCAGTCGCGGCGGCCGCCGCGGCCCGTTCAGCATGGAGCGCCACATGGCCTTCCGCTGTTCGAGCGCGTCGTCGTCGAAGAAGGAGCTCGGGAGAAGGTGCCCGTACGTGGCGCGCCAGGTGACGATCAGCACCCGAGCGATCGCATCGGCGTCGGCCGGTCCGGGCGCCCGCACGTGGAACTCCGAAGCCTCCCGCACGGTTCGAGACTAGCAACGCGGGCAGATACCGCACGCAGGGCTCGTCGGAGGGCCGATGCCGACCCTGACCGATTCGGCGAGCCCTGTCAGTCCTCGTCCGGCGCGAGGACGTAGATCGGGATCTCCCGCTCGGTGCGCCGGGCGTACACCTCGTAGTTGGGCCACACCTCCACCAGCACCTCCCAGTGGATCGCCCGCTCGCTGCCCTCCGAGCGTCGCGGTACCACCACGGTCTCGCGGCCGCGGTAGGTGACCCGGGCCTCGTCGGCGGCGTCGAGATTGCGGGCCCAGCCGGGCAGCTCCGGCATCCCCCAGTTCGAGCCGGCGACGAGCCAGGCGTCGTCGTGCGGAACGCCCAGCAGCGGCGTGCTCCGCTCGACCCCGCTCTTGCGGCCGCGGACCGTGAGGACGAGCTCCGGCAGGCCGGCCAGGGTGAGCAGAGTGACGCGGCCGAACGTGACCCGCTGGATGGTGTGGTCGACGGTGACGATCTGCTTGCCGAACCGCGGCAGCCACGGCTGGCTCCCCAGTTTCACCGCCACCGGCCGGATCGGATTCACGCCGGCGACCAGGCCGCCAGGACCGTGCGCACGGCGGTGACCACCGCCAGCGGCTGGTCGATGACCGGGTGATGTCCCGCGACCGGCAGATCCGTCACCAGCGCGTCCGGACCGAACTGGGGCCGCATCCGGGCCAGCAGGTCGGGACCGACGATGCCGTTCTCCGAGCGGAAGTAGGCGATGCGGCACTTCGCCTCGAAGCTCTCGAGGCTGGTGCGCCGGTCCTTGGTCATCCGCAGGGCGTCGAACTTCCAGCTCCACCCCCCGGGCACCTGCCGCATGGACTGCCGCGCGATGTGCTCGAGCACGTACGGCTCGGCGGTCTCCTGGGGCGGGACCAGCCGGAACCGCGCCATCGCCTCCTCCGCCGTCGGATACACCTTCGTGCCACTGCGCTCCCGCGCGGCCTGCGCCCGCATCTCGATCTCCTCGGGCGTCAGGTCCCGGATCGGGGAGTCGAGGATCACCACCCCGTCCAGCCGGTCGCCGTACAGATGGGAGGCCGCGAAGGAGACGATCCCGCCCATGCTGTGGCCGACCAGCACCGGGGGCCCGGCGATCCCGCCGGCCTGCGCCACCGCGAGCACCTCCGCGGCCCACAGCTCGAGGGAGTAGCCGTCGCGGTGGCCGCTGTCCCCGTGCCCGCTCATGTCCAGCGCGACGACGCGCCGGCCCTCGGCGAGCTGGGGTGCGACGTGATCCCACCAGCGCGAGTGCGCCATCCCGCCGTGCACCAGCACGATGCCGGGACGGCCCTCCTCACCCCACGCGCGGTAGGCGATCGAGACGCCGGCGACCTCGACGTTGCCGGTCTCCACCGGCGCGGCAAGTGCCTCGACGAACCACTTCGGCGCCGATTCGTTGTCGATGCTCATTACCCGAACCTACTTCGCTCTCACCTTCCGGTCACCAGCTGGGCCACCAGAGCGAGACGCGGCTCCTCCTGCTCGGGCTGCGGGTGGACCACCGCGGCGACGGCCTCCCCGTCCAGCAGGTGCACGATCGTGAACAGCAGCGTGTCGAATTCCGCCGGTTCGAACCGGGAGGCGATCGGCAGGGTGCGGCCGAACTCGGCGATCTGGGCGTGGTACCGCTGCGCCATCGGAGCGAGACGGGCGCGCAGCGCGGGATCGGTGCGCGCCGCGCCGAGCAGTTCGTACCAGGCGGCGTTGATCGGGGCGCGGCACGCGGCCCGCAGCAGCCGCAGGCACTCGCGGACCGACTCGGGGCTGTCGCCGGGCCCACCGAGTTGTGCGAGCCCGAGCCGGAAGTTCGCGAACTGCCGCTCGCGGACGGCGTCGGCGGCGGCGACCATCAGATCGAGCCGGGCCGGGAAGTGCCGGAACACCCCACCGGAGGACACCCCGGAGCGGCGGCACACCTCCCCGATGGTGGTGGCGGTGTAGCCGAGTTCACCGAGGGCCTCGACGGTCGCGTCGAGGATCCGCTCGATCGTGGCCGTGCGGCGCTGCTGCTGGGTGCGCCGCCCCGCGACCGGGTGTCGTTCTCGCTCCGGCGCTTCCGTCATCGGGTGCCGCTCCGCGCCGGCACGGGTCCACGCGCGTCGACGCCCGCGCGCAGGAAGCGCCCGGTGCCGACGGTGGCGCCGTAGCCGGGCACGAACTCGCCCGCACGGAACACCACGCGCCCGGCCACCGCGGTCGCGGTGACGGCGGCGTCGTTGCGGTTGACCATGCGGCTCAGTCCGCCGAACTCGGGCATGGGCGCCTCGTGGTAGGCGTCGGTGTCCTCGTTCAGACCGGCCGGGTCGACCACCACGAGGTCGGCGCGGTCGCCGATGCGCAGGTGCCCGGCGTCGATGCCGTAGAAGTCGCCGAGTTCACCGGTGAGCTTGTGGATCGCCGATTCCAGCGGCATGACGGGCTTTCCGCGCCCGGCGTACTCGTGGATGCGGCGCAGCATGCAGATGCCGTAGTTGTAGAACGCCATGTTGCGCAGGTGCGCGCCGGCGTCGGAGAAGCCGACGGTCACGCCGGGCTGCCGCAGGAGCCGGTTGGCCACCTCCGGCCGATCGTTCGCGATCACCGTGTGCCAGCGGAACTTCCGTCCGTGTTCGACGACGAGGTCCAGGAAGGTGTCCACCGGGTGCACACCGCGTTCGCGCGCCACGTCGCCGATGGAGCGGCCGACGAGCGACGCGTCGGGGCACTCCACGATGGTGGTGTCGTCGAAGTCGCGGTGCCACACGCGCGGCGAGAACTTCTTGTCGAAGTCCTGCCGGAACCAGCGGCGGTACGCCTCGTCGCGCAGCAGCTCGTTGCGGGCGACCTCCTCCTTCAGGTGCAGGGCGGCCCGCCCCGAGCCGAACTCCTCGAACACCACGAGGTCGATCCCGTCGGAGTACACCTCGAACGTGGTGGGCAGGTGCTGCCAGCGGAAGGCGCCGCGGCCGATCCGGTTGGCGGCGAAGGCGATCGGAGCGAAGATGCGGTGCACCCAGCGTTCGGCCTTGGTGTCGGCGGCGGCGAGCACGGCGGCCTTCATCGGCTTGCGGCCCAGGCCGGTGGTGGCGAGGGCGAAGAATGCCACGTCGTACTTGGTGTTGAGGTTCGGCACGGCCTGCAGGACGCGGCCGCGGCGGCGCAGGATGCGGTGTATCCGGCGGAACTCGGACCACGAGGCGTGGGTCGAGGGCAGCGTGCGGGAGCGGTAGCGATCGCCGTCGAGCTTGTCCCAGGGATTCGTCATGGTGGACACGCCGAGGAATCCGGCGTCGAGGGCGTCCTCGATCCCGGCCTCGATCGCGGCGAGTTCGGCACGGCTCGGAGCGCTGGCGGGATCGGTGGAGCGGCCGAGCCCCAGGACGGCGGCCCGGACGTCGGAATGCCCGATGAACGCGGCGACGTTCGGGCCGAGCGGCAGGGCGTCGAGCGCGGCGACGTATTCCCGGGGCGACGACCAGGTCCTGCCCTGCTCGAGCGCGGCGAGCACGTGTTCGCGGGGCAGCGCCTCGACCCGGCTGAACAGGTCCGCGGCGTCGAGCGGCGGCACGAACACCGTCGAGAGCGAGCAGTTGCCCATGAGGACGGTGGTGACGCCGTGCCGCACCGACTCGGGCAGGCCGGGCGAGACGAGCACCTCGGCGTCGTAGTGGGTGTGGGGGTCCACGAAGCCGGGCATCACCCACCGGCCTTCCGCCTCGATCACCTCGGTGTCCGGCCCGATGGGCAGCGGTTCGGCGCTCGCCGCCGCCACCACGCCGTCCCGGATACCGAGGTCGCGGACGACGCCGGGTGCGCCGGTGCCGTCGAACCACAGACCTCCGCGGACAACCAGGTCGAACTCGGCGGGCGCCGGTGTCGTGTCCATGTGACCTCCCTCACGTCGATGCACCGAGCATAGCGAGAAAGAGGACGACCGCTCTCTATTTTCGGTAACTCGCCGGGCAGGCGCCGGACCGGTCGGGGCCACGAATAGAGTGCGGCCATGCCCGCGTTCCCGGCCGTCCCCGCCACCCCCGCTCTGCTCGTCGACCGTGACGTCCTCGACCGAAACATCGCGCGGATGGCCGACGCGGCGCGCATTCGTGGCGTGGCCCTGCGCCCGCATGCCAAGACGCACAAGTGCGTCGAGATCGCCCGTCGCCAGATCGCCGCCGGCGCCGTCGGGCTGACCGTCGCGACGGTCTCCGAGGCCGAGGTCTTTGCCGATGCCGGTTTCCGCGACCTGTTCATCGCGTATCCCCTGTGGACGGACGCCGCGCGCGGGGCCCGGCTGCGTGCGCTCGCCGCGGAGGTCCGCCTGACCGTCGGGGTGGACTCGGCCGAGGGCGCGCGGGCACTCGCCGAGCACGCCCGACCGGGCCTGCACGTGCTCGTCGAGGTCGACAGCGGTCACCACCGCACCGGGGTCGCCCCGGAGCGGGCCGGGTCGGTCGCCGTCGCGGCCGCCTCGGTCGGGCTCGAGGTGCGCGGCGTGTTCACGTTCCCGGGGCACTCCTACGGGCCCGGTCGGCCGGCCGTCGCGGCGGCGGACGAGGCGACGGCACTGAGCCGGGCGGTGGCGGCGGTGGCGGCCACCGGACACGACGCGAGCGTGGTCAGCGGCGGCTCGACCCCCACCGCGCACCTCGACGTGCCGGCTGCCACCGAGCTGCGGCCGGGCGTGTACGTCTTCGGCGACGCGCAGCAGCTCGAGCTGGGCACGGCCGGTGCGGACGCGATCGCGCTGACGGCGCTGTCGACGGTGGTGTCGGCGCGTGACGACACGGTGGTGCTCGACGCCGGCAGCAAGGTGCTCGGCGCCGATCGCGCCGCCTGGGCGACGGGCTACGGCCGCATCCTGGGCGCACCGGACGCGCGGATCGTCGCGCTGTCCGAGCACCACGCCACCGTGCAGTGGCCGGACGCCGCCGATCGCCCCGCGCTCGGCACCCGGGTCCGGGTGATCCCCAATCACGTGTGCACCACGGTCAATCTCGCCGACGACCTGATCGTCGTCGCCGGGGACACGGTCGTCGACCGGTGGCCCGTCGCCGCCCGCGGCTGCAACACGTAGGCGGCTCCGCCGCCGGTGCGTCCTTTGGGCGGCTAGGACAGCCCGAAGGACACACCGCGCAGGGCCGCCCCGATCGCGTCGGCCGCGTCCACCGCCCGGGATTCCGGCAACCGCGCGTACCCGCACACGAGTCCGCGCGGACCGCCGGGGGCCGCGCTGTACGTGCTGAGCGGCGCGCTCTCCACCCCGAGCCGTCGTGCTGCGGCGGCGACCGCCACGTCGTCGACGTCCTCCGGAAAACGCAGCACCACATGCAAACCCGCTTCGATACCGGTCACCGACACGCCGAACCGCTCGAGATCGCGTAGCGCACCGACGAACGCGGACCGCCGGGCGCGGTACGTGCGGGACGCACGCGCCAGATGCCGCGACAGTGCCCCCGACTCGATCAGCCGGGCCAGCGCGGACGCGGTGACCGAACACGCCACCTCCCCGCTCTCGGTCACGGCTGCCGCGATCCGCGAACGCAGCGGGACCGGCGGTATCAGCCACGCGAGCCGCAGATCCGGCGACAGGATCTTCGAGGCGGTCCCCACGTAGGCGACGCACTCGCGCCCGCCGTCGATGCTGCGCAGCGCCGGGAGTGCGGACACGTCGTATCGGAACTCGCCGTCGTAGTCGTCCTCGACGACGACAGTCCCGGTCTCGGCGGCACGGGCGACGAGCCGTGCCCGACGGGACACCGGCATGCGCGCCCCCATCGGATACTGATGAGCGGGTGTGCAGTACACCGCGGCGTCGGTCTCCCGCACCAGGTCGGGATCCAGACCGTCCTCCCCCACCGGGATCGGCCGCGGCCGGGCGCCCTCGCCGACGAGCGCCCGTCGCGCACGGCCGTACCCCGGGTCCTCGAACGCGACGTCGCGGTCCCGCAGCGTCGCGGCGATCGCGAGCACCCGGATCGCGGCGGCGACGCCCGGCAGCACGACGATCTCGTCCGGGCCGCAGGCGAGGCCCCGCGTCCGCCGGAGGTGATCGGCCAACGCCCGGCGCAGCTCCGGATGCGCATCCGGATCGGCGACGCCGAGGGTGCGTGGTG
>NZ_PCZU01000266.1:8020-9280 GCF_002887785.1 Rhodococcus sp. ENV425 | reverse complement strand
ACGGCGAATGCGTCCCCGCCGAGGCCACACTGGCCGGGCAGGGTCAGCCACGTGGTCGCGGCCATCGCCAGCGCGGCGTCGACCGCGTTGCCGCCGTCGGCGAGCACCCGCGCCCCGGCCTGGCCGGCCAGCGGGTGGCTCGAGGACACCATGCCGCCGGTCGACAGCGTCGCCGGACGGACTCGCCGCGCTGTCATGCCTGCCGGAGCCGGCGCCGGCGCGGACCCTCCGGCGGCTCGGCGGGATCGATGCCGACGAAGATCTCGCCGCCGCGCTCCTCGACGGGATAGGTCTTGATCGGCTCCGTGGCGGGAGGGCAGATGGGTTCACCGGTTGCGAGATCGAAAGCGCTTCCGTGGCAAGAGCATCCGATTCCATCCTGCACGAGCTTGCCGGACGAGAGCAGGCAGTCCAGGTGTGAGCAGTAGTTGGATGTCGCGTAGGCCTTCCCGTCCAGCCGCGAGATCGCGAACTCGTAGTCGCCGGCGTAGAAGCGGCGGACGATGCCCTCCGGCACCTGCCCGGAACGGGCCACTCTCTTGAACTCCATGGTCATCCTCCAGGCATTGGGATCTGCTCCGACCGCGGGCGGTCAGGCGACGGGGTCGATGTAGACGGTCTTCTCGGATTGGTAGAACTGCATCAGCGTCGGCCCGGCCTGTTCCTTGAACGTCTGGGTGCTCGACGCCTTGTACCCACCGAACGGAGCGTTCATCGCCATGCCGTTCGTCGGCTGGTTCACCTTGACCAGGCCGGTGCGGGAACGGGCGACGAACTGCCCGGCCCGGTCGAGATCGCGCGTGACGATCGCCGCGCTCAGGCCGAACGCCGTGTCGTTGGCCAGCGTGACGGCCTCGTCGAACGACGACGCCCGCTGGAACGCCAGCACCGGACCGAAGATCTCCTCGGTCAGGATGCGCATGCCCGGCGCGGTGTCGGCGAACACCGTCGGGCGCACGAAGAACCCGTCGCCGAATCCGGTGTCGTCGCAGCGGGTTCCGCCGCACACCAGACGGGCCCCTTCGTCCTGCCCGACGGCGACGTACTCGAGGAACTTGTCCAGCTGGCCGCGGCTGGCGAGCGGACCCATCGACGCCCCCGCCCGCAGGCCCGGTCCGACGGTGAGGGCCTCGGCGCGGGCGACGACCCGCTCGAGCAGGGCGTCGTGGATGTCGTCGATCGCGACGACCCGGCTGGTGCCGGTGCAGGCCTGTCCGGAGAGCCCGAAAGCGCCCTTGACGATCAACGCGGCGGCGGCGT
>NZ_PCZU01000266.1:1362-7975 GCF_002887785.1 Rhodococcus sp. ENV425 | reverse complement strand
CCGGGCCGATGCCACGATGGATGGCCCGGCCCACCTCCGTCGATCCGGTGAAGGTGACGGCCGCGACGCGTTCGTCGGCGACCACCGCGGCCCCGGCCCGCCCGCCGCCCTGCACCAGCGCGATCGCCGCCGGGGGCAGTCCGCCGGCGAGCAGCGCCTCGACCAGCCGCTGCCCCATGAGCGGGGTGATCTCGGACGGCTTGAACAGCACCGGATCTCCCGCGGCGAGCGCCGGCCCGAGCTTGCGGGACGGGATGTTCAGCGGAAAGTTCCAGGGGGTGATGGCCCCGACGATGCCGATGGGTTCGCGGACGGTGTAGATCATGGTGCGGCCGGCGGCCGGGTACGTCGCGCCGGTCGCGCGCAGCGCCTCGCCCGCGTAGAAGCGCAGGTTCATGGGGGTGCGGCTCACCTCGACGGTGGCCTCGGCGCGCGTCTTGCCCTCCTCGCGGACCAGTTCCCCGACGAGCGATTCCCGTCGCTCCTCGAGGTGCCGGGCGGCGGCCTCCAGGACGGCGGCCCGGCGCTCCGGTGGGGTGGCGGCCCATTCGGGGGCCGCCTTGTCGAGTGCGTCGACGGCGATGCGCACGTCGGTGGCGTCGGAATCGGGGAACGTTCCGATCAGGTCGGTGGAATCGGCGGGGTTGCGTCGTTCGAAGGTGGCGCCGGAGACGGCCGGCACCCACGCACCGTCGATGAAGTTCAGTCCTGTTACGGCCACCTCAGCTCACCACCTGTTCGCCCAGTTCCCACAGGTCCACGTCCGCGTCGGCGAGCTGGTGCGCGCCGACCGTCCGGCCGACGAGTTCGCGGGCGGCCATGATGTCCTCGCCGCGGTCCATGGCGAACGCCGCGGTGAGCACGTCGCCGGCGAGATAGAAGACGGTGAACTCCCCCGAGCGGGCGTCGCCGCGCACGACGAGTTCCGTCGTCCCGGAGGATGTTCCGGTGAACTGGATGTTCGTGTCGTACTGGTCCGACCAGAACCAGTGGGCGTCGTCGGCGAGCGAGGTGCGACCGACGATCGTGTCCGCGACGACCGCGGCCTGCCGGTTGGCATTGTCGAAGTGCTCCACCCGGACTCGGCGGCCGGCGCGGTCGGAGAAGCGGTTCGCGACGTCGCCGGCGGCGTGGATTCCCGGTACGGCGGTGCGGCCCACGGCGTCGACGACGATGCCGTTGTCGGTGTGGAGTCCGCTCGCGGCGGCCACGGCGACGTTCGGCGTGATGCCGATGCCGACCACGACCACGTCGGCCTCGATCGTGTCGCCGGTCGTGGTGCGGACCCGCACCCCGGCCTCGGAGGTCGCGACGGAGTCCACGCCGACGCCGGTGCGCAGATCGACGCCGTTGCGGCGGTGCAGGTCGGCGCAGAACCCGCCGACCGTGGCGCCCAGGACGGAACCCAGCAGGGCGTCGGCGTATTCGAGGACGACCACGTCGACACCGAGACCGCGTGCCGTTGCGGCGATCTCGAGGCCGACGAATCCGCCGCCGACGACGACCAGGCGCGCACCGGGGGTCAGCCGCGGGGCGAGGGCGACGGCGTCGTCGAGCGTCCGCAGGTAGTGCACGAGATCGGGGCGCGTCCCGGAGGTGGGGATCGTGCGCGGGCGTCCCCCGGTCGCGAGGATCCCCGCGTCGGCGGCGACGGACCCACCGTCGAATTCCACGCTGCGCGAGGCGGTGTCGACGCGCCGTACCGTGACACCGGTCCGGATGTCGATATCGTTGTCGGCCAGCCACTTCGGTGTGAGCAGGGAAAGGGAGGCGACGGGTTCCCGGCCGGCGAGGAACTCCTTCGACAGTGGCGGCCGCTGGTAGGGCGCGTGCGGTTCGTCGCCGAGCAGGACGATGCGGCCGTCGAATCCGCGGCGGCGCAACGTGCGTGCGGCGACCGCGGCGACCTGGCCGGCGCCGACGGTGACAACGGTGCGTACGGTCATGACGAACTCTCCTCTTGCGAGCCGGGAACGACTCGGCGCGGGGCCGGATCGAGATAGACGGTGTCGCCCTCGACGGTCACGGGATAGGTCGGCTGGCAGAGATCCTGGTCCTCCTCGTAGCCGGTTTCGAGGTCGAACCGCCACTGGTGGCCGGGGCAGATGACCCGCCCGTGCAACAGGGTGCCCTTGGCGAGCGAGCGGTCCTGGTGGATGCACAGGTCGGCGAACGCGTACACCCGGTCGTTCGCGTGGAACAACGCGATGCCGACGCCGTCGACCTCGACGCGCAGCTTGCGCCGGCGGGTCAGCTCCTTGACGGTGGCGACGGCGACCCTGTCGCGGGTCGACCCGGGCGGGGCCGAGGCGGCGTCGGTGGACATGATTCTCCTTCGATCGGGGATGGCCGCCGGGACCGGTGCGGGAGGGCCGAGCGGTGGACCCTCCCGCGGTCCGGTCACGTCGGTCAGGCCGGAGCCAGCTCGAGGTCGGGAGCGACGTACGTGTCGTACAGGCCCTTGGTGTACGAGAAACGCATCTCCGCGCCCCAGCGCACGAGCTGCAGGCAGCGCTGCTGCAACTGCGGGGTGTCGGCGCAGTCCAGCACGATCTGGTACCCGCGTTCGCCGTGGACGACATCCGAGGTGATGTGCAGGTCGAAGAACTCGATCTCGTCCTCGGTGAACCCGTACACCTCGCGCAGCGGCACGATCTGCTTCTTGTAGATGCTCGGCACCTGCGACTCGAGACCGACGACCAGGGCCGCGGTGGCGACCACGAAGTGCTCGCGCTGCGAGACCGCGTAGCACCACGCCTGCAGGCCGCGGGTGACGGCGTTCATGTTGTTCGGATCCTCGACGCGCTCGCGGGTGGTGCCGCACGCCTCGGCGAACTTGATGAGCAGGTCGGTGTGCCGGATGTCGGCCAGCTCCTCCTCGTACATGTTCTGCAGGGTGAAGTCCTTGGCGTCGGTGAACGTGTCGGGCGTGTTGGAGTAGATGTTCGCGAGGTAGTCCGCGAACGGGCCCACGTAGTGGTAGTGGTTCTCGGCCCACCGGGCGAAGTGGTGCTTCTCGAGCTTGCCCTCGGCCCAGGCCTTGCTGAACGAGGCGTCCTTGGCCTCGCGGCCCTTGATCGCGTTCTCGAGTGCGGCGCGGAACTCGTCGCGTCCGAGCAGTTCGGTCATGGTGGTTTCCCTTTCACGCTGTGTCGTGCGGTCGGGCTGGGGTTGATCCGCGACGTTGCGGAGAACGATCGAAATCGGCTGAGTGAAAGCCTGTTCCGGTCGGTTTCGAAACTAGTGCCGGCGTCGGGGTGCGGCCACGGCCACACTGACCGGAATGCGGCGCCGGCGGGGGTCGAAGTGCACAGTCAGTGCGCCACCGACGCGGTGATCGCCTCGAACTCCGCGAGCATCGCCGCGCCGACGGCCTTGTCCTGCTCGCCGTTTCCGCCGCTGATGCCGACGGCGCCGACGATCTGGCCGTCGAACACCAGCGGGAAGCCGCCGACGAAGATCGCGAACTTGCCCGGCAGCATGTGGCTGATGCCGAAGGCCTCGTTGCCGGGCAGGGCCGGCCCGTTGGGCGGTTCGTTGAACAGGTGCGTGGCGCGTTCGTGGCCCGCCGCGGTGAACGCCTTGGCCATCGCGATCTCGACACCCGTCAGCCGCGCACCGGGGAGGCGGTGCAGGGCGATGACGTTGGCGCTCTCGTCGCAGACGCACAGGGTCTGCTTGACGCCGATCTCCTCCGCCTTCGCGCGGCCGGCAGCGAGGAGGGGGAGCGCGTCGTCGAGGGTGATGCGATGAATTCGATGCATGGGTCTCCACTTTCGGTCTGCGGGAGTACCGGCCTGGCGGAGCGGGAAGCGAGGGTCCGGCCGGTGGATGCGTTTTCGCCAGTGGGCTATTTCTAACAGGGATGCGGCCACGGAGGGACGGTCAGAATCACCCGTACCCGACACAATTCGTGTACAAGTTGCACATCGCCTGCGGACCTTCGACTCTGGTACTTGATGAAAAAGGTGCACGTCGTCCCTCGCGCCGGCGCCCCGCTCGCAGAAAGCAGGTCGACATGGAACCGAGCCCGCGCCTGACCGTCCGGGGTCTGCTCGACGAGTCGCTGATGACCGGGGCGCGGATCGCGTCCGGGCACACCGCCCTCGACCGCGCCCTCACCTGGGCACTGCCGTTCAGCGAGGTCATGGGCCGATTCGACGACCTCGATGCCGTCGCCGTGTACGCCCGTCCGGAGGCGCTCGCCGGCAACGTACACGCCGTCGCGGCGTTGGCCGCGCGCGGCGCCGCCGCCCTCGTCGTGGACGGCTCGCTGCCCGCGACGACCGCGGAGTCGCCGCTGCCCGCGGGACTCGTCGTCCTCGAGCTGAGCTTCCCGATCGGCTTCGCGGCGCTCAACCGCCTCCTGGCCGAGCGTGCCCTGACGCAGGAGGTGCACGTGATGCGCTACTCGTCGCACGTCCACACCACCCTGGCGGGGCTGCTGCACCGGGGCGCGGGCATGACCCTGCTCCTCCGCGAGGTCTCGGCCCTCGCGCACCATCCCGCCGTCGCGCTCGACGCGCGCGGGCACGTCGTCGCGGTCCACGGCCTGGACTCCGCGACCACGGACCTCGTCTCCGACCGGCTTCCGCGGGCGCTGGCCGAACGGCAGGGCGCGGAGACCACGAGTGGATCCGGACACGGCCACGACACCCGGGTGGTGGAGCTGTCCGGCGATTCGGGACGCTGGACGTGCACCGCCAGCCCCATCCGCCTGGGCAAGCGGTTCGAGGGCTGGGTCGCGGTGCTTGCCGCCGGTCCCGGCCCGGGCCCGCACGAACTGGCTCAGCACGCGGTCGTCACCGAACAGGCGACGGCGATCATCGGCTCGGAGATGTTGCGGCAGCGCAGTGTCGACGAAGCGGAGGAACGCGCCCGCGGGGACTTCGTGCAGGCGCTCGTGCACGGCAGCTTCACCAGCCAGCACGACATGCAGGCGCGGGCCGGGTATCACGACATCGATCTGACCTCGACGTTCGCGGTGTTCGTCGCGGCCGGGCACGCTCCGGACGCCGGGGGTGCGGGCGTCGAGGGCTCGGGGAGCCTGCTGCGGCTCGCGCGGTACGCGGCGAGCGTGCTGCCGCACCCGGCGGTGCGGTCCTACGTCACCGTGATCGGGGACGTCCTCGTCGTCGTCCGTTCGCTCCGGTCGCACGACCGGCGCGACGTCGAGGCGGAGATCGAGAAGTATGCCGAGGCCATGGCCCTGGACCTGGAGGACCGGCGCGGCCGGCCGGTGCCGGTCGCGCACGGCGCGCCCGCCGTCGGCGCGGACGAGATCCGGGAGAGCTACCGTCAGGCCCGGGTCGCCCTGGGAATCGGGCAGCGGCTGGGCTTGTCCGGCGCCGTCTCCTACCGCGACCTGCGCGGCTACGGCGTGCTCGAACTCGTCGCCGAGACCGACCGCAGCCGCCGCCTGGTCCGCGACGTGCTCGGCCCGATCCGCGCCGGAACCGACCTGCACGACACGCTCGTCGCGTACCTGAGCGCGGGTGGCAACGTCAACGCCGCGGCGCGGGAGCTCAACGTGCACCGGAACACGATGCTGTCCAAGCTCGATCGCATCTCCCGTGCGCTGTCGATGGACGTGCGCCTGCCGGAGAACCAGTTCACGGCGTGGCTCGCGATCCGCCTCGAGCTGCTGGACCATGTCCACACCGCCGTGGACCGCGAGATCAACTACCGCTGAACAACGTTCACACGCCTGCCAGTTCGGGGTCGCGGCCGAGGAAGGACGCGGCCAGCCCCGCCGCGACGACGACGGCGCACACGACGAACAGCACGGGGTACGACCACGAGTCCACCGCGATGGCCACCCATGCGGCGCCGACCGCCGATCCGCCGAAACGGATCAGGTTGAACAACCCCAGCCCGGTGCCCTGGGCTCCGGCGGGCGAGCGCGTCGACCCGGCCGCGGCCGGGGTCTGTACGAGCGCGCTGCCCACCCCGGTGACCGCGAGCACCGCGACGATCGCCCAGTGGTTCGTCGCCGCGGTCGCCAGGACGGCGGCCAGGGCCGACTGGGCGACGATCAGCACCGCCAGCCCCGCCCGCAGCACCCTCCGGGCGCCCAGCCTGTCGGTCGTGCGGCCCACGATCGGGGCCAGGACGACCATCACGGCGGGCAGCGCGAACAGGATCGTCCCGGCCAGGGCTGTGGACACCCCCGCGCCGGTCAGGTACAGCGGCACCGCGAGCAGGGTCGCACCGAGGCAGAACATCTGACCGAACGCCGCGATCGCGCTGCGGGCGAACCGCGGTTCGGCCACGAGGCGGACGTCGACGAACGGCACCTGCGTGCGCAGGCAGTGCAGCACGAACCACACGAGCACGACGGCCGCGCCCCCGATCAGCGCGAGGGCGACGGGCAGCGCCACGCCGGGCTGCGGGACCAGCGTCAGCCCGAGCACCAGCACCGCCGCGCCGAGCGTCAACGCGGCCGCGCCCGGGCCGTCGAGGCGCATGCGCCGGCCCTCGAACGCGGGAATCCAGCGCAGGGTCCCCGCGAAGCCGATCAGCGCCACCGGCACGAGCGGGACGAACACCCAGCGCCACCCCCAGTGGTCGGCGATCAGGCCGCCCATCGACGGTCCGAGGGCCTGACCGGCAC
>NZ_PCZU01000266.1:0-1310 GCF_002887785.1 Rhodococcus sp. ENV425 | reverse complement strand
GCCCGAACAACCACGCGATCAGGCCCATCACGGCGGGCGCGAACGCGGCGGCGGCGACACCGCCCAGCGAGCGCCACGCGACGAGCACCGCCAGGTTGGGGGCCGTCGCGGCGCCGGCCGAGCACACCGCCGTCGCCAGGAGCGCGCCGCAGTACACGCGCCGGCGGCCGAAGCGATCACCGATCCAGCCGGCCAGCGGCATCGACGCCGCGAACGTCAACAGGAAACCGGCGACGACGAGCACCCCGCTCTCGAGCGAGGTGCCGAAATCCGACAGGATCTCCGCCAACGGGACATTCACGACGTTGTTGCTGATCGTGCCGACCAGGGTTCCCGCCAGCAGGGCGGACAGCGCGAGCGGGGTTCCGGAATCGGCGTGCGCCGGGGCCGGAGTCGGCGCGGCAGTACGGGTGGTCATCTGTCTCCTGTGGCTCGCGAGCGATACGGCGGGGGCCGTGGCCTCACTGTCTCACCGCGCCCGGTACCGCCGCATCGGCGTCGAATTCGTAAACAGCACAGGCGGACGCGCCCGGAGTGTGCACCCTGCCCAAGGAATCGGGGTTCGCCCGGCGGAAACGGCGGAAGACACAAGTTCGTAGCAATTGTTCACGATCGCGCTACCGGAGGACACGGAAACGCAAAACAGGAACACACTGCACATCTACAGTTCGGGGCACTGTGCAAGGTTTGCGTTGACCAGGCATGAACGAGCGCGGAAAGTTCCACGAACACAGCCCCTCACTCGTTCTGCTCCTGACTTAGGACTCGAATTGGACGTACAACTCACAGCCGCCCACTGGGTCTACGTGGCCGGCATCGTCGTCATCCTGGCCACCATGGCCCTGCGGAAGAACATCGTGGTTCCCGCAGTCATCGGAACGTTCCTGACCGCCTTCGTGTTCTCCGGCAGCATCGTCACCGGACTGTCCTCGATCTTCAACGCCAGCCTCGTGGCCGCGAAGGAGCTGTTCAACATCTTCCTGATCATCGCGCTGGTGACCGCGATGCTCGGCGCGCTGCGGCAACTCGGCGCCGACCGGCTGATGGTCGCGCCGTTCCGCAGGGTCATGCGTACCGGCACCAGCAGCTTCGTCGTGCTGGCCGTCGTGACGTACGTGATCTCCCTGTTCTTCTGGCCCACCCCGGCCGTCCCGCTCGTCGGTGCCGTGCTGATCCCCGTCGCCATCCGGGCCGGCCTGTCGCCGCTGTCGGTCGGCATGGTCATCGCCATCTGTGGCCAGGGCATGGCCCTGTCGTCGGACTACATCATCAAGGTCGCACCGGGCATCTCCGCCACGGCGGCCGGTGCC
>NZ_PCZU01000265.1:8033-25928 GCF_002887785.1 Rhodococcus sp. ENV425 | reverse complement strand
GCGGGGTTCGGCGCCGGAGCGGGCGCCGGAGCCGCTGCCTGACCGTCCTGCTCCGTCCCCTCGACCGGCGCGGTGGGCGCCGACTCGCCACCCGGCGCGGTGGCCGCACTGCCGACACCGGCCCCGAAGACCTGGTCCAGCACCGAGGCGAGAGTGGGGGCGTAGCCGATGCGCACGCCGCCGGCAGGGCCGGGCTCGCGATAGCTGACGATCACCCGGGACAGCTGCGGGAACGTCGACGTGCTCCCCGTCGCCGAACTGCGTTCCGTGTACATCGGCTGGACGTAGAGGATCCCGCCCTGGGCGATGGGCAACGTCAGCAGGTTGCCGTACTGGATCCGGTTGGATCTCTCGAGCAGGGTCCGCTCCGACGCGACGCGCGTGTCGGAGATCATCGCGTTCTGCGTCTGTTCGGGACCGAACGTCTGGGTGTCGGTCGGCAGCCGCAGGATCGTGAACCTGCCGTAGTTGTCCGGGTCCGAGTCCACCGAGATGTACGCGGACAGGAACTGCCGGTTGAAGCCCACCATCGCCGAGGTGAGCCGGAACGACGGGCGGGCCGTCTCCTCGTCACCGATCAGCACGTAGTACGGCGGCTGGTTCGCGGTCGTGTCCACCGTCGGATCGCTCGGCACCGACCAGAACGCGTTGTTGGTGAAGAACTCGCGCGGGTCGTCCACGTGATACTTCGCGAGCATCTCCCGCTGCACCTTGAACAGGTCCTCCGGGTACCGGAAGTGCGAGCGGAGCTCGTCGGAGATCTGATCCTGCGGGGTCACCGCATCGGGGAAGACACCCATCCACGCCTTCAGGACCGGGTCCTGGTCGTCGACCTGGTAGAGGGTCACGGTGCCGTCGTACGCGTCGACCGTCGCCTTCACCGAGTTCCGGATGTAGGAGACCTCCTTGCGGGGCAGCAGCCGGCCGGTGTTCTGGTCGACGCTGT
The DNA here is from genome assembly GCF_002887785.1 of Rhodococcus sp. ENV425. Taxonomy (NCBI): domain Bacteria; kingdom Bacillati; phylum Actinomycetota; class Actinomycetes; order Mycobacteriales; family Nocardiaceae; genus Rhodococcus; species Rhodococcus sp. ENV425. Next base: position 24,982 of record NZ_PCZU01000265.1, on the reverse strand, counting down.
CCTCGACGAGCCCTTCGAGGGAACTGCGCTGCGCGTACGGGTAGTTGTCGAGCGTGGTGTAGGCGTCGACGATCCACACGATGCGCCCGTCGACCGCGGCGGGATAGGCGTCGCCGTCGGCGGTGAGCCACGGCGCGACCTTCGTCACCCGGTCCCGCGGGTCGCGGTTGAACAGCAGCTTCGACTCGCTGCCGATGGCGCTCGAGAACAGGATGTTGCGTTCGGCGTACTTGGACGCGAACGCGAGCCGGTTGAACCAGTTGCCGATCGAGACGCCACCCGAGCCGGTGTAGGTGTACTGCGCGGTGTCGGTGTCGTACTCCCGCGGGGCCTCCCCCTCGGCGGCACCGACGATCGCGTAGTCGGGCTCCTCCTGCGCGATGACCTCACCGAAGTAGATCCGCGGCTGCTCGACCGGAATCACCTGGTTGCCCGACTCGAGCGATGCGATGTCGCTGACCATGTACACCGGGTAGCCACTGTTGCTGTTCGCGGCCTCTTCCGCGGACTCGCTGGCGGCCGCGTTCACCCGGTTGGCGGGAGCCGCGACCAGGCCGTTGCCGTGGGTGTACACCGTGTGCTTGTTGATCCAGTCGGTCTGGTTGCCCGTCAGGCTCGACGGCGACAGCTCGCGGGCGGCGACGATGTAGTCCTCGCGCTCCCCGTCGATCTCGTACCGGTCGATGTCCAGCGACGGCGGGAACCCGTAGAAGTTCTTCAGCTGCTGCTGCTGGGTGAAGGTGCGCGGCAGCACGTTGGGATCGAGCAGGCGGGTGTTGGCGATGGTGGTCACGTCCGCCGGCACGTTGCGCGGTGACGTGGTGCCCACGCCGGGGTAATCCCGGTACTCCACGATCTCGTCCGTGATGCCGTAGGCCTCACGCGTCGCCGCGATGTTGCGCTCGATGTACTCGGACTCCTTGACGGCGGCGTTCGGCCGGACGGAGAACTGCTCGACCACCAGCGGCCACACGGCCCCGACGAGGATCGACGAGAGCACGAGCAGGGCCGTCGCCATCGCCGGGATGCGCAGGTCGCGCAGCACGATGGCCGCGAAGAACGCCACCGCGCAGATGACCGCGATTGCCATCAGGATCAGCTTCGCGGGCAGCACGGCATTGATGTCGGTGAAGCCCGCGCCCGTGAAGGTGGGCTCCTTGCGCCCGCTCCACAGCAGTGCGTACCGGTCGAGCCAGTACGCGATCGCCTTGAGCGCAACGAAGATCCCGGCCAGCACGGCCAGCTGGATGCGGGCGGCGCGGGTGAGGCTGCCGCCGCGGCCGGCGAGCCGGATGCCGCCGAAGATGTAGTGGGTGACCAGGCTGGCGAAGAGCGCCAGGATGACCGCCACGAACATCCAGTTCAGCAGGAAGCGGTAGAACGGCAGGTCGAAGGCGTAGAACCCGACGTCCAGCCCGAACTGGGGGTCCGTGGTGCCGAACGAGCCGCCGTTGAAGAACATCTGCACGGTCACCCAGCTCGCCTGCGCGATCAGGCCCGACAGCAGGCCGAGCACGATCGGAATGCCGAGGCCGAACGTGCGCAGCCGGGTCATCACCGTGGTGCGATACCGCGAGATGGGGTCGTTGGGCCCGGATGCGGGCACGAACACCGGCCGCGATCGGTACGCCAGCAACAGCGCCAGCCACACCACACCGCCCACGAACAGGCTCACGAGGAGGAACAGGACGATCCGGGTCAACAGCACCTTCAGGTACACGTCACGGAAGTCGACCTCGCCGAACCACAGCCAGTTGGTGTAGGCGTCCACCAGTCGGGGACCGACCAGCAGCAGCACCGCGGCCACCACGGCCAGGCTCAGCAGGATCTTGCTGCGTTTCGACAGCGAAGGTACTCCGGTGGGGGGCCTCATGCCCACGTGCCACACTCCCAATTCTCCGGCGACGCGAACGCGCCGCAGCTGTTCACCCCGACTGTCACCCACGGCACTCGCGGTGACCGTTTCGCCCCACTCTACGGAATGAGGCGACCACCACGCCGCGCGGCGACGAGACCCGGCGACGATGCAAGGATATGTCCGTGAGCGACAGTCATCCCGTCCCGTCCGAAGACGCCCTGCGCCGGTGCGTCGGTGAGATCGTCGACTTCGTCGACGCCGGTGGCTGGGGACAGCCGCCGACGATGTTCGCGCTGGTGCCCACGGCCCTGCTGGCGGCGTCGGAACCCACCCTGCTCGACCAGCTCGACGAGGGCCACGAGTACACCCCGGTGGAGCAGGAGGCCTTCCCCGACGACGTCGAAGGCGGCAGCCCCGCCCTCGACGAGTTCCTCGCCACCACCAGCTGGCCCGAGTCCGTCGCCGGCTGCGCCCTGGTGCAGGAGATCGTGGTGCTGCCCCCGAGCGCGGAGTCGGATCTCGACGACGCGCTGGTGCCGCTGCTCGCCGATCCGCACGCCGCCGACGAGGCCGCCCGGGCCGCGGCGCACGGGCACCCGGAGCGGCGCGATGCCCGCCTGATCGCGGCGGTCCTGCGCGACGGTCCGTCGCTGTCGCTGCTGCAGCTGCGGCCCACCGACGAGGACGACCCGTTCGCCGGGATCGAGCTGCGCACCTACGACAACCTCGCGCCGAACGTGGTGTCCGCCCTGTACGCGACCCTCGAACCGGGCGACGACTAGGACCGGTCCCGCGCGACGGCCTAGCCGCAGGTGGGCGCGTCGCCGCCGGCGGCGAGGGAGCCGAGCGCGTCGATCGCGCCCTCGAGGGTCTCGACCTTGACCAGCCGCATCCCGTCGGGGGCGTCGCTCTGTGCCTCGGCGCAGTTGTCGGCGGGCACGAGGAACACCGTGGCGCCGTCCTCCGCGGCCCCGACGAGCTTGTGGGTGATGCCGCCGATCGGGCCGACGACCCCGTCGGAGTCGATGGTGCCGGTGCCTGCGACGACCTCGCCGCCGCTGAGCTCGCCGGGGCTGAGCTTGTCGACCACGGCGAGGCTGAAGATCAGCCCCGCCGACGGGCCACCGACGTCGGCGAGGTTGAACGTCACGTCGAACGGCACGTCCGGGACCTCCTCGGGGCTGATGCCGAGGAAGCCCTTGTCCGGGTCGTCGGGGCGGGCTCCCACGGTCACCGAGGCGGTCTGCTCGACCCCGTCGCGCACCAGCACGACGTCGACCGGGGTGCCGGGCGCGACGGCGGCGACGGCCCGCTGCACGCTGCCGGCGGTGGTCACCGGCTCCCCGGCGACGGTGACGAGCCGGTCGCCCTCGCGCAGCACGCCGGCGGAGGGCCCGGACTCGCCGACCCTGGCGACGCGCAGGACGACGGGCAGGTCGAGGTGGTGCAGGGCGGCGAGTTCCGCGCTGCGTTCGGACTGCTCGAACTGGGCGGCGTCCGCCTCCTTGACCTGTTCCCTGGTCGCGGTGGGCGGGTAGATCTGCTCGCGGGGGGCGATCCCGTACCGGCTGCCCAGCCACGCCGAGAGCGCCTGCGCCACGGTCAGGCGGTCGCTGACCCCGACCGTGGTCATCACGAGCTCGCCACTGGTGGGGTCGGTGTCGGCGCCCTCGATGGCGACGACAGCCTTGCCGTCGATCTCGCCGAGGGTGTCGAACGTCGGGCCCGGACCGAGCGCCACGTACGGCACCTTCACGTTCAGCGCCACCGTCACCAGCAGCAGCGCGGGGAACAGCGCCGCCAGGATCGTCACGAGCCGTCGATTCACCCGGCCAGGGTATCCGGAGCGGCGATGTTCGCGATCAGCGTGATCGCGGGGGCCGCCACCCCGCGGTGCGCCTTGTACCGTTGACGACATGAGCGACACGCCTTTCGGATTCTCGAATCCCGACGACGACCCGGACCGCAGGAAGGACTCCGGTTCCGGCGCCGAGGGATCCGGCGCCGAGGGCGCCGGCCCGGAGGGCGCCGGGTCCCAGGGCGGCGCCACCGGCGGGTTCCCCTTCGGTTTCGGGGCCCCCGGCGCAGGCGGTGCCCCGTTCGGCGCGGGCGGCGACAACCCGTTCGGCGCGCAGGGCTTCGACCCGGCGGCGCTCGGGCAGATGCTGACACAGTTCGGTCAGATGCTCAGCGGCATGGGCAGCGCGGTGGGGTCCGGCGGTTCCGGGCCGGTCAACTACGAGGTGGCCGGCAAGCTCGCCCGCCAGCAGATCGGCTCCGTCACCCCGGTGTCGTCCGGGTCGGCGGACGCCGTCCGGGACGGGGCACATCTGGCGGAGCTGTGGCTCGACGGGGCGACGACCCTGCCCGCGGGCGCGACCCGCACCGTCGCGTGGACGCCCGTCGACTGGCTCGACAACACGCTCGAGACGTGGAAACGCCTGTGCGATCCGGTGGCCGAGCAGGTCAACGGCATGTGGATGCAGGGCCTGCCGGAAGAGGCCCGGGCGATGGCCGGGCCGATGCTCGGCATGTTCTCCCAGATGGGCGGGCTGGCGTTCGGTTCCCAGCTCGGCCAGGCCCTCGGGCAGCTCGCCAAGGAGGTCCTGACCTCGACCGACATCGGCCTGCCGCTCGGGCCCGCGGGCACGGCGGCGCTGATGCCCGCCGCGATCGAGGCGTTCGGTGAGGGACTCGAGCAGCCGGCCCAGGAAGTCCTGGTCTTCCTCGCCGCCCGGGAGGCGGCACACCAACGGCTCTACAGCCACGTGCCGTGGCTGCGCTCGCGCCTGCTGTCCACTGTGGAGGACTACGCGCGTGGCATCCGGATGGACTTCTCCGCGATCGAGGACCTCGCCCAGGGTATCGATCCCATGGCGCTGACGGATCCGTCGAAGATCGAGGAACTGCTCAAGGGTGCGGCGTTCGAGCCGCAGACCACCCCCGAGCAGAAGCAGGCCCTCGAACGCCTCGAAACGCTGCTCGCCCTGGTCGAGGGCTGGGTGGAGACCGTGGTCGCCGACGCGCTCGGCGACCGGCTGCCCGGGGTGGCCGCGCTGAGCGAGACGCTGCGCCGCCGCCGCGCGAGCGGCGGGCCCGCCGAGCAGACCTTCGCGACTCTCGTCGGTCTCGAGTTGCGGCCGCGGAAGCTGCGCGAGGCCGCGGCCCTGTGGCGCCGGCTCACCACCGATGCCGGGCCGGACGCGCGGGACAAGGTATGGGCGCACCCGGATCTGCTGCCGGACTCGTCGGACCTCGACAACCCGGCCGCGTTCCTCGACCGCGTCATCGGCGGAGAAGCGGGGGCGTTCGACGATCCGATCGCCCAGCTGCGCGAGACCGAGGCGCGCGAACGCGCCGAGCGGGAGAAGGGCGAGCCGGGCTCCGGCGAGTCCACCGATCCCGACGAATCCGCCTGAACGCACATCGGGCCAGGTAGGCGCCGGTTTTACCCTGTGGACAACCCGCCTCGGGCACAGGTGGTGCGACGGGGGTTGCTGTCAGGCTGACGGCATGACCACGGCAACGCATCCACAGTCCGGACCGGCGCTCGACCCTGCCCTCGAGGTGCTCCACCGACCGGACGGGACGGTACAACTCGGGTGGGGTCCGGACACGGCGGCCGTCCTGTCCCCCGGCGCGGGGCTCGACGCGTTCGGACTCTCGACGGTGCTGCGCCTGCTCGACGGGCGCTCGTCGCGCGAGGAGATCCTCGCCCGCACCGCGCGGGCGGGGCTGCCGGGCGCCGCCGTCACCGCCCTGCTCGACGAGCTGACCGCCCTCGGTGCGGTCCGTGATCCCGGCGTAGCCGCGCTGCAGGTCCCCCGGGTGCGGGTGCACGGGCGCGGGCCGCTGGCAGACGCGCTGGTCGCCCAACTGACGGTGTCGGGCACGCGGCTGCGCCGGTCCGCCGTCTACACCGGCGACAGCGACGTCGCCCGCTGGGACGCGCAGTGCGTGCTGCTCACCGACGCGCTGGTGCCCGACCCCGGTCTCGTCCGCGAGCTGATGCGGCACCGTGTGCCGCATCTGCCCGTACTGCTGCGCGACGGCCGCGGCATCGTCGGCCCCTTCGTCGTCCCGGGCCGCACGAGCTGCCTGCGCTGCGCCGATCTGACCCGCACGGATCTCGATCCGCACTGGCCGCAGCTGGCCGCCCAGCTGTGCGACCGCGTCGGGTGTGCGGAGCCCGCAGCGGTGCTGGCGACCGCGGCCCTCGCCCTCGGACAGCTCGACGCGATTCTCGCCGCCTCGCCGTCCACGCCGCCCGCGACGTTGGACCGGACCCTCGAGGTGGATCTGCGCAGCCATCGACTCACGTCGCGGCGCTGGTTCCGGCACCCGGACTGCGGGTGCGGAGGCACACCCGCGTGAAGCGGCGCACCGCGCCGGTCACGCAGCGGCGCACCGCGCCGGTCTGACGCCGTCAGGCATGATGGTGGGCGTGGCCGAAATCCCCCGCAGAAGCAGTTCCCGCACCGCCAAGCTCGCCAGCATCCCCCTCGGGATCGCCGGTCGCGCCGCGGTGGGATTCGGCCGGCGTCTGGCCGGAGGGGACCGCGAGGAGATCGATGCCGAGCTCGCGGCGAAGGCGGCCGAGCAGCTGTTCACGGTGCTCGGCGAGCTCAAGGGCGGAGCCATGAAGGTGGGCCAGGCGCTGAGCGTGATGGAAGCCGCGGTGCCGGAGGAGTTCGCCGAGCCGTACCGGGAGGCGCTGACGAAGCTGCAGTCGGCGGCGCCGCCGCTACCGGCCAAGGCGGTCCATCGCGTCCTCGATCAGCAGCTCGGCGCCCGCTGGCGGGAGCGCTTCGCCTCGTTCGACGACATTCCCACCGCCTCGGCGAGCATCGGCCAGGTCCACCGGGCGGTGTGGGCGGACGGCCGCGAGGTCGCGGTGAAGGTCCAGTACCCGGGCGCCGACGAGGCGCTGCGCGCCGATCTGCGCACCCTGTCGCGGTTCGCGGGACTGTTCGCGACGGTGATGCCGGGCACCGACGTGCGGGCCGTGCTCGACGAGCTGACCGCGCGCACCGAGGAGGAACTCGACTACCGGATCGAGGCCGACAACCAGCGGACGTTCGCCAGGGTGTTCGCCGACGATCCCCGGTTCGTCGTGCCGCGGGTCGTCGCCAGCTCCCCGAAGGTCTTTGTCACCGAATGGCTCACGGCGACACCGCTTTCCATGATCATCGCCGAGGGAACCCGCGAGCAGCGCAACCGGGCCGGGGCGCTGCTGGCCGAGTTCCACTTCGCGTCCCCGGCACAGGTGGGGCTGCTGCACTGCGATCCGCACCCGGGCAACTTCATGCTGCTCGACGACGGCCGGCTCGGCGTCATCGACTTCGGTGCCACGGCCGCGATGCCGAACGGGTTGCCGCCGGTGCTGGGCCGGATGGTGCGGCTGGCCCTCGAGGAGCGCTTCGACGAGCTGACCACGCTGCTCTACGAGAACCGGTTCGTCCTGCCGGGCCGGGAGGTCACCGAGCAGGAGATCGCGGACTACCTGCGCCCGTTCACGGATCCGATCCACACGGAGTCGTTCCACTTCACCCGGGCCTGGCTGCAGAAGGCGGCGGGCACCGCCACCGACTTCTCCGGATCCAACTTCCGCACTGCGCGGGCACTGAACCTGCCGCCGGAGTACGCGAACATCGTCCGCGTACTCCTCGGCTCCGTCGGTATCTGCGCGCAACTGGACGCGCACGCGCCGTACATGCGGATCCTGTCGGCGTGGCTGCCGGGATTCACCGATCCGGTGGACTGACCTCCCGGCAGCCGGTCCGGCCTAGGCGCACACCAGTTCCTTGCGGGGGCGTCCCCGCGGACGCTTGCGGGCGACGACGACACCCCGTTCGAAGATCTCGCCGCCCCACACGCCCCACGGCTCGGCACGGTCGAGTGCCGCGGCGAGGCAGTGGGCGCGGATCGGGCACCGGCCGCACAGCGCCTTGGCTCGCTCCAGTTCGGTCGGTGATTCGGCGAACCACAGGTCCGGATCGCCGTCGCGGCAAGGCAACTCGCGCACGCGCGTCGTATGGTCGACGTCGAGCGTTGCGGTCTGCACGATGGATGTCTCCTCTGTCTGGTTCGGATGCGATGCGCGAACCGGGCAGAAGACGAAGAAGGCCACGGTCCGCTGGGCGGTGTCCGTGGCCGGAAGGCGAATGAAGATTACCGGGGTGAACCTCGGTGGCTTCGGGGCACGGACGAAGGGGCGGCTGCTCGCACGCGGGCGACGCGCGGAGTGCACGCGCCGGCGGCGACGGGGGCGCCGGCGACGGGGGCGGCGACCACCACTGCAGCTGCATCGAAGCCGAGCATCGGGGCCACCTCCTTCGTCGTCCGCGCACGGGCCTTTCCCGTGACATCGACCTCCAGCCTAGGAACTCGGCCGTCGATCGCACAACCCATTTTCTACCTGCGGTTTTACCGCAGCTTTGCGAACCGCTACAGATCGAGGGTATCGGGCGCGCGTTCACCGCGCACGACGGCGAGCACGTCCGCGCCGAACTGCTCGAGTTTCTTCGCCCCGATGCCGGGGATGGCGACGAGGGCACGGTCGTCGCCCGGCCGCTGCTCAGCGATCGCGATGAGCGTGTTGTCGCTGAACACCACGTAGGCGGGGACCTTCATCTCCTTGGAACGTTCCCGGCGCCAGTCCTTCAGCGCCATCAGCAGCGATTCGTCCAGGTCCGACGGGCAGCCCTCGCAGCGCCCGAGCATGGTCGCGGACGACCCCATCAGAGGTTTTCCGCACACGCGGCACTGCGGCCGCTTACGTTTCGGCGACGCGGGGGCCGCGATCCGGGAGGCCGGCGAGTCGTCGGGGATCAGACCGTGCAGGAACCGGGACCGCCGCCGCGACCGGCGGCCGCCTTCGGTGCGCGAGAGCGCCCAGGACAGTTGCAGGTGCACGCGGGCGCGGGTGACCCCGACGTACAGCAGGCGGCGCTCCTCCTCGATGCCGGCCTCGTCGGGCGGCGTGGAGCTGTCGCCGACGACGTGCACGATGGGCAGGGTCCCGTCGGTGAGGCCGACGAGGAAGACCGCGTCCCATTCCAGGCCCTTGGCCGCGTGCAGCGACGCGAGCGTCACGCCCTGCACCGTCGGCGGGTGCCGCGCCTCGGCCCGCGCCGCCAGGTCACGCAGCAGACCGTCGAGATCGAGGTCGGGCTCGTGCCCGAGGAGCTCCTCGGTCAGCTGCACGAGCGCCCGCAGCGATTCCCACCGTTCACGGGCCTGCGCACCGGCAGGCTCGGCCTCGGTCAGGCCGAGCGGGGCGAGCACCGCCCGCACCAGCGTGACGAGGGCGGCGCCGCGATCGGCGCCCTCGGGCAGGTCGTCGCGGCCGTGGGCCTGCCGCAGCGCGCCGACCGCCTGGCGCACCTCGGCGCGGGTGAAGAAGCCCTCGCCGCCGCGGACCTGATACGGGATACCGGCCTCGGTGAACGCCTGCTCGTAGGCCTCCGACTGGGCATTGATGCGGTAGAGCACCGCGATCTCGGCGGCGGGCACCCCCGATCCCAGTAGCTTCGCGATCGACTTGGCCACGGCCTGCGCCTCGGCGGGCTCGTCGTCGTACTCGGCGAACGCCGGCTCGGGTCCGGGCGGGCGCTGGCCGACGAGCTGGAGGCGGGTCCCGGCGATGCGGCCGCGTGCCGCACCGATGACCCGGTTGGCGAGGGACACCACCTGCGGCGTGGAACGGTAGTCGCGTTCGAGCCGGACCACGGTGGCGTCCGGGAATCGGCGGGAGAAGTCGAGCAGATACTGCGGGGTGGCACCGGTGAACGAGTAGATCGTCTGATTCGCGTCGCCGACGACGGTGAGGTCGTCGCGGTCGCCGAGCCACGCGTCGAGCACGCGCTGCTGCAGGGGCGTGACGTCCTGGTACTCGTCGACGACGAAGCAGCGGTAACGGTCGCGGAACTCCTCGGCGACGGCGGTGTGCTCCTCGAGCGCGGCGGCCGTGTGCAGCAGCAGGTCGTCGAAGTCGAGGAAGATACCGTCGTCGCGCACCTTGAGGGACTCGTAGCCGGCGTAGACGGCAGCCACCCGTCCGGCGTCGGCGGGGGGCTCACGCCGGGCCCGGGCCACCGCGGCCGGGTAGTCCTCCGGCGCGACGAGCGAACCCTTGGCCCACTCGATCTCCGAGAGCAGGTCGCGCACGGTGTCGGTGTCGGTGGCGAACCCGGCACGGTGCGCGGCCTGGGAGACGACGGCGAACTTGCGGTCGAGCAGCTGCCACGGCGTGTCGCCGACCACTCGCGGCCAGAAGTAGCGCAGCTGCCGCAGCGCGGCGGCGTGGAAGGTACGCGCCTGCACCTGCGGCCCCGAGCCGCCCACCCCGAGTTCGCGCAGCCGGCTGCGCATCTCCCCGGCGGCGCGGGCGGTGAACGTGACGGCGAGGACCTGGCCGGCCGCGACGTGTCCGTGGGACACCAGGTGCGCGATGCGGCGGGTGATGGTCCGGGTCTTTCCCGTCCCGGCACCGGCGAGGACACACACCGGGCCCCGCGGCGCGAGGACCGCCGCCGCCTGCTGGGGATCCAGGCCCTCCACCGATGCATCTGCTCGCATGGGCTCCATCATGGCAGGACGCGGTGACAGGCCTCCGGCCCACACCGACTGTGGTGGAGAACACATTTCACCGTCGCGCGGAACAGCGGGTGCCCCGGAGTTGTTGTGCGCACCGTGACTACGACCGATGCTCCCGCCCTGACGCTCTACACCACCGACTGGTGCGGCTACTGCCGCCGCCTCAAGAGCCAGCTCGACGAGCACGGCATCGGCTACGCCGAGATCGACATCGAGGCCGACCCGTCCGCCGCCGAGTTCGTCGGCAGCGTCAACGACGGAAACCACGTGGTCCCCACGGTGAAGTTCGCCGACGGCAGCACCGCGACCAATCCCCCGCTGTCCGCGGTCAAGCAGGCGCTCGGTCTCTAGCCGACGGCACCGCATCCGCCGGGAGCACCGAGGAGCTCAGGTGGTGTATCCCGGCGGGGCCGGCACGGCGTGTTCGGCTGCCCGGCTGACCTGCTCCCATGCCGCCCAGTCCCGGATGCGCTCCTGCGCGAGTCCGACCGCGGCGTCGTAGACGACGCTGCCGAGGATCAACCGTCTCGGCGGGGCGTCGCTGTCCACGGCTGCCCGGACCGCGGCCGCGGCGAGCGCCGGCTCGCTGTCGACGCCGCCGGCGGCCGACGTCGCTGCCATCTCGGCGCGCAGCGCCGCATAGTCGTCGAGCGGCGCGGTGGCGGGCATGTCCTTGTACAGGTCCGTCCAGTATCCGCCGGGTTCGACGATCGTCACGGCGACCCCGAAGTGTGCAGCCTCGGCAGCGACCGCCTCGCTCAGTCCTTCCAGTGCGAACTTGCTGGCGCTGTACAACCCGGTGGTGGGAAATGCCGCGATCCCCGCAACACTGGAGATCTGCAGCAGGCGGCCCGGGCGCCGGCGCAGAGCCGGCAACACCGCCTGCGTGACCCACAGCGCTCCGAAGAAGTTGGTCTCCATCTGAGCGCGTGCCTGCTCCTCGGTGAACTCCTCGACGAAGCCCGTCCACATCGTCCCGGCGTTGTTGACGACGACATCGAGGCGCCCGAAGTGGTCGACAACCCGATCGACCGCCGCGAACACCGCCGACCGGTCGGTCACGTCGACGTCGACGGTGAGCACCCGCTCGTCGTCCCGGAACTCGGGCACGGCGGTTGCGGTGCGGGCAAGAGCGGCCACCCGGTCTCCTGCGGTGAGCGCCTCCCGGGTGAACGCTCGGCCTAGCCCTCGGCTTGCCCCCGTGACCAGCCATATCCGCTGCTCGACCACACCGGCGCCTCCTCGAATCTAGACGAGACGGATCGTCTCGACATGCGAGTATGCGACCCTCGTTCCCTCTTGTCAAGACGGTCCGTCTCGTCTCGGTTTGGCTATGCTGGGTTCCATGCCGCCGAGAACCACCCGCCGCAGCGACGCCGCTCGGACAGCGATCCTGACCGCCGCGGTGGAGTTGGTCGGTGAAGTGGGCTACAGCAAGTCGAGCATCGAGGCGATCGCTGCCCGAGCCGGCGTCGGGAAACAGACCATCTACCGGTGGTGGTCGTCGAAGGGATCGGTGCTGCTCGACGCCTACCTCAACGCAAACGTGGGCGGCGAACCGGAGGACCCGCAGGGTCTACCGAACACGGGCGATCTCGTCGCCGACATGAGGGCGGTGCTGCGCGCCACCGTCGACGAACTGAACGATCCCCGGTTCGAACGGCCGTTGCGCGCGCTGACCGTCGCCGTACTCGAGGACGAGTCCCTGGCCGCCGAATACTCCCGTCGTCTCGACGAGCCGACGCGGCAGATGAAGAAGGAGCGGCTGCGCGCGGCGCAGCGACAGGGTCAGCTGTCCCCCGATGTGGATCTCGACGCCGTCGTCGACACCCTCTTCGCCCCCGTCGCCCAGCGCTGGCTGCTGCGCTCCGGTCCGCTGACCTACGAATACACCGATCACCTCGTCGAGACCGTGCTCACCGGTCTGCCGAGGCCGGGGTCCTGACCGGTTCAGTTCCCCCGGACCCAGCCCTCCAGCATGCCCCGGGCGATCGAGATCGATCCCGGCAGCAACAACGGGGCGTCGGCCGGGGAGGCCCAGTCGCCGAGCGCCAGCGCGGCCCGCACCTCGTCGCGGGTGAACCAACGGGCCTCGGCGATCTCCCCGTCGAGGAAGGCCAGCGGATGCTCCGGATCGGCGACGGCGGAGAACCCGATCATCACCGACCGCGGGAACGGCCACGGCTGGCTGCCGAGGTACCGCACGTCTCGCACGTCGACGCCGACCTCCTCGCGGATCTCCCGCACGACGCAGGACTCGAGCGACTCCCCCGCCTCGACGAACCCGGCGAGCACGGAGAACCGTCGCTCCGGCCACACCGGCTGTCGCGCCAGCAGGACCCGGTCCGCGCCGTCGTGCACGAGACAGATGATCGCCGGGTCGGTACGCGGGAACTCCTCGTGACCGGTGCTGGTGCTGATCCTCGACCAGCCGGACAGGGTCGGCTCGGTCGGCGCTCCGTCCAGTGAACTGAAGCCCGCGTTGTCGTGCCAGTTGAGCAGGGCCACCGCGGTCACCATCAGACCCGCGTCGGCGTCGTCGAGCCGCTCCCCGACCCGGCGCAGGTCGGCGACCGTTCCGGTCTGCGCGAGCACCCGGATCGCCCACACGTGCCGGTCGCCGCGCACACCGAGGAACACCGCGCCGGGAACCGGCTCGGGTCCCAGCTCCACCGCCGCGGCGAACACCAGGGCGTCGCCGTCCACCGGCACCTGCCCGCGACGATCGACCCGCAGCAGATGGGCCCGGGACCAACCGTCGTGCAGGGCCGCGGCGTCGCCCCGCAACTCCTCGGCGCGGTCGACGACCGCACGGGAGAGCAGGGGGGTGTCGGACAGCTGGAAACGGCTCACGACTGCACCCTAGCGGCGGCGCGGGCTCAGCCCGACACCCGCCGGATGTAGAGCAGCTTGTCGTCCGCCTCCACGGCGTCGACCTCGGGGGACCCCACGCGCAGCAGGCGGCCGTCGCGCACGACTCCGAGCACGATGTCGGACAGGTGCCGGGGCGATCCACCCACTTCGTTCGGTTCGACGTCGCGTTCGGCGATCGCGAATCCCGCCTCGGGGGTGAGCAGATCCTCGATCATCTCCACGACGCTCGGCGTCGTGGTGGCGATGCCGAGCAACCGGCCCGCAGTCTCCGACGAGATGACCACCGAGTCCGCGCCCGATTGACGCAGCAGATGCGTGTTCTCCGATTCGCGGATGGCCGCGACGATCTTCGCCCTCGGGGCGATCTCGCGGGCGCTGAGCGTGACGAGCACCGCGGTGTCGTCGCGGTTGGCGGCGACGATGATCGCGGCGGCGTGCTGAACGCCCGCCAGGCGCAGCACATCCGACTTCGTCGCCGAGCCCTGTACCGTCACCAGCCCCTGCCCGGCGGCGGTCTCGAGTACCACCGGATCGGTGTCGACGACGACGATGTCCGACGGCGGAACCCCGTCGCCCAGCATCGCATCCACCGCGGTACGGCCCTTGGTGCCGTATCCGACGACGACGGTGTGATTACGCACGCGGCGCCTCCAACGCTGAATCTTGAACGCCTGGCGCGAACTCTCGGTCAGTGCCGAGAGCGTCGTACCGACCAGGACGATGAGGAAGAAAATCCGCAACGGCGTGACGACCAGGACGTTGATCAGTCTCGCCTCGGGTGTGAACGGGGTGATGTCGCCGTAGCCGGTGGTCGACAGCGAGACGGTCGCGTAGTAGATGCAGTCCAGCAGCGACAGTGCGTCGCCCTGGGCGTCGCGGTAGCCGTCCCGGTCGAGGTAGACCACCAGCACGGCGAATGTCAACGCCACCACCGCATATCCGACGCGGCGAGTGATGGCCCGGCTCGGGCTCGTCTGCAGCTGCGGCACCCGCAGGATGCCCACCAGCGCGAAGTCCGGGCGCTCGGTGAGCACGTCGGAACGGCTGAAGCGGGCACGCAACCTACCCGGCATGGCGGCGCTCCCGCGGTGTTCTCGGCTCCGGTGACGCGGTCACCGACGTTCTCGTTGCTGACATCGGCTCGCAGCCTACGCGTCGGCCGCTAGTGTGGCGCGCATGTCCACACTCCCGTCCCAGCGCGCGGCGCTGCGGCTGTCCGCGCTCCTCCTCGGAGCGGGCGCGGCGCACTTCGCCTCCCCCCGGCCGTTCGACCGGATCGTGCCGACGGCGCTGCCGGGCTCGCCACGCACCTATACCTACGTCTCCGGGGTGGCCGAGCTGACCGCCGGGACGGCGCTTGCGATTCCGCGGACCCGGCGGCTCGGCGGGACGCTGGCCGCGGCCCTGCTGATCGCGGTGTTCCCCGCCAACGTGCAGATGGCCGTGACATGGCTGCGCAGCGAGCGGCTCTCCCCGGCCGCGAAGGCGGTCGCGGTGGCCCGGCTGCCGCTGCAGGTGCCCCTGATCGCCCAGGCTCTCACGGCGCGGCGCAACGCCCCGCGCCGCTGACCGCCGCTATCGCTCGCCGGCCGACGGGCGGTCCGCGCCGGCGCTGCGCACCAACCGGTCCAGCCGCTCGGCGCCGGGCAGGTCCTCCGGCGCGATGGTCCGCCCGGTGCGCACGTAGTGGAATGCGGCCCGCACCTTGTCGAGAGGCGGCACGGCCGGTCGGCCCGTCGCGCGGAACGTGCGGGCGGCCATCAGCTGCGCCCAGGCCAGTCGGTACGCGGCCAGCTGCATCGCCACCGCCTCGAGCCGGTCCTCGTCGGGCTCGGCGCCGGTCTTCCAGTCGATGACCGTCCAGCCGCCGTCCGGGTCCTCGAACACCGCGTCGATCCGGCCACGGATCACCACCCCGGCCAGCGACGTCTCGAACGGAACCTCCACCTCCACCGGGCTGCGCTGCGCCCACCGCGAGCGCAGGAACGCCTCCTGGAGCCGGTCGAGTTCGGTCTCGTCGCCGCCGGCGTCGTCCGCGCCGGGCAGTTCGTCGAGGTCGAGCAGCCGCGTGGCGCCGTATCGCCGTTCGAGCCAGGCGTGGAAGGCGGTGCCGCGGCGCGCCAGCGGATTCGGCCGGAACGGCAACGGACGGCGCAGCCGCGCCGCCAGCGCGGCCGGGTCCGCGGCCAGATCCACCAGCTGGCTCACCGACATCTGGGCGGGCAGCATCACCTCGGCACGCTGCTCGGCGCGCCGGGCCCGCTCGGCGAGCAGCGCGTCGACGTCCGCGGCCCAGTCGTCGGGGTCGTCGTCCGGGGTCGCCGGGGGTTCGGGTTCGGGCTCCTCGAGCATCGCGAGGACCAGGGCCGCGCCCTGCTCGACGAAGGGACGCCGCACCCCGAGGGGATCGCGCGGCCACACGGCGGTGTGTGGATCCGCGGTCATCGGGTTCTCGGTGCCCGGCTCCGGCGCCGGGGCCCAGGTCTCGATGCGGCCGAGCCCGGGTCGCGCCGCCACCAGCTCGTGCAGTTCGGACAGGAACGGGGACGGTCCCTTCGGGTCCGTTCCGGACTCGGCCCAGTGGTGCCCGGAGACGAACAGGGCCCGCTCCGTGCGGGTGAGCGCGACGTAGAACAGGCGCCGGTCCTCGTCCAGTTTCCGGCGCTTGAGGGCGTCCTTGTGCGTGTCGATGCAGTTCTCGAGCGATTTGCGGTCGTAGACCTCGTCGAGATCGAGGACGGGGACGCCGTCGCTGTTCTCGTCAGGCAGCGCCCGGTCGCCGCGCAGCGACGGCGGCAGTTCCCCGAGGGCGCCGAGCCATGTGCTGCCGGCCGTCGACGAGGGGAACACCCCGGCGGTCAGGTGCGGGACCGCCACCACCTCCCATTCGAGGCCCTTGGCCGAGTGCACGGTCAGCACCTGCACCCGTTCGGTGGCGACCTGCACCTCGCCCGGAGCGAGTCCGCCCTCGATCGCCTCGGCGGCGGAGAGGTAGGCGAGCAGGCCGGTCAGCGTCGCCGAACCGCGGCTCGCGTACCCGGCGACCACGTCCGCGAAGGCGTCGAGGTTCTCCCGGCCGACACCGCCGTCGCTGCCCGCGCGGGCCTGCGCCTCGATGCCGATGCCGAGAACCCGCTCCACCTCGGCGACGAGCTCCGTCAGCGGCTGGCCCAGCCGCTCCCGCAGGGACGCCAGCTCCTTGCCCAGCGCGACGATGCGCGCGTAACCGAACTCCGAATACCGATGCGGCGGACCGGGATCGGAGAGTGCGTCGGCGATCCCGGCCTGTTCGGACTGCTCGCCCGGCAGGGCGCTGTCGAGCGCCTCGGCGAGGGCGGCCGAGTCGCTGACCGTGCCGGCGACGCCGAAGCGGCCGCCGATGGCGAGTTCGCCGGCCCGGCGCCACAGCGCCTTCAGGTCGGCGGCGCCGAGCTGCCAGCGGGCACCGGTCAGCACCCGCACGGCCGCGCTACCGGCCGTGGGGTCCGCGGCCAGCCGCAGCATCGCGATCACGTCCGCCACCTCGGGGGTGTGCAGCAGGCCGCCGAGACCGACCACCTCGACGGGCAGGCCGTGGGCTCGCAGCGCCTCCGCGATCGGCGCGGCGTCGGCGTTGCGG
>NZ_PCZU01000265.1:6311-7972 GCF_002887785.1 Rhodococcus sp. ENV425 | reverse complement strand
CTCGGCGGCGATCCGCCCGGCCACCCATTCCCGTTCGGCCTCCACGTCCGGATGCAGGGCGAGCCGGACGTCGCCGGGGGTCGGCTCCGGCTTCGCCCGCAGCGTGCTGACCTGGACACCCTTGTGCCGCAACGGTTCCGATGCCAGATTTGCCAGCTCCAGCGCCTCTGGGGGGTTGCGCCAGCTGGTGAGCAACTCGAGCCGGGGCGCGGGGCTGCCGTCCGGCAGCGGGAAGTCCGTCGAGAACCGGGGCAGGTTTGCCGCGGACGCGCCACGCCATCCGTAGATCGACTGCATCGGATCCCCCCCCGCGGTCACCGCGGGCATCCGCTCCGAGGCGCCGCCGGACAGGGGACCGCCGAACAGCGACGACAGGAGGACACGCTGCGCGTGGCCGGTGTCCTGGTACTCGTCGAGCAGCACCACCCGGAAGCGGGCCCGCTCGGCGCGGCCGACCTCCGGGTGGTCGCGGGCCATCCGGGCGGCGAGCGACATCTGGCTGCCGAAATCCAGCGCGCCCTCGCGGCGCAGCGTCTGCGCCAAGCGCTCGACCAGGGGCAGCAACTCGATCCGGGCCTGCTGCGCGTCGAGGATGTTCAGCAGGGTCTTCGACGGTCCCCCACGCTGATTCGGGCCGGCGGGCAGCGTGTGCACGAGCTTGTCCAGCTCGGTGTGCGCGACGCGCAGGTCCTCCGGCTCGACGAGGTGCTCGGCGAGCTGCCCCGACAGGGCCAGCACGCACTCGGTGACCGACGCGGGATTGCGGTCGGTGTCGAGGTCGCCGTCCCAGGCGCTGACCACGCGGTACGCGAGCTGCCACAGCTCGGTCTCGGACAGCAGGGTCGCCGACGGTTCGATGGGCAGCAGCAGCCCGTGCTCACCGAGCAGGCGCCCGGCGTACGCGTGATAGGTGCCCACCTCCGGCTCGCCGGCGAGGATGCGGGCGCGCAGCCCGCCGGTCGGGTCGAGGTCGCGCACCAGCGCCGATCCGGCGAGCTTCGCCAGCCGCCGGCGGATCCGGGTGGTGAGCTGCTGGGCGGCCTTGCGGGTGAACGTCAGGCCCAGCACCTGTTCCGGGTCGACGAAGCCGTTCGCGACGAGCCAGACCACGCGCGCCGCCATCGTCTCGGTCTTGCCGGCGCCGGCGCCGGCGACGACGAGCGTGGGCTGCAGCGGCGCCTCGATCACCGCGGCCTGCTCGCCGGTCGGCGGGAACTGCCCGAGCGCGGCGGCCAGCTCGACCGCACTCACCGTCGGTGGTGCCACTATCCCGTCACCTGCCTGCCCTCGTCGTGCGCCGGGCAGCTCGACAGGACCGGGCAGTGCCGGCACCCGTCGTTGACCCGGGCCAGGAACTGCGGCCCGCGGGTGGCCGCGGCTGCTTCGTAAATCACGTCGCGCCAACGGTCGAGCGCCTCGGCGTCCAGCGGGGGCTGTACCCGCTGGGTGGCGCCCTCCTTGTTGTGCGGTTTGGCGACGAACACCAACCGTGCCCCGCCGGGTTCGCCGGCGGGCTGCCCGTCGATCGCGCCCGCCGCGGCGGCGACCTGGTAGGCGGCCAGCTGCGCGTGCTGCTGCGCCGCCTCCTTGGTGACCGGATGGCGCGCGGTCTTGACGTCGATGATCACGGGCCGCCCGTCGGGGTCGCGCTCGAGCCGGTC
>NZ_PCZU01000265.1:4870-6280 GCF_002887785.1 Rhodococcus sp. ENV425 | reverse complement strand
GCTCGTCCTCGGTCCGGGGTTCGAGGATGCCGTCGACGGCGATCTCGACCCCGACCTCGGTGAGCTCGCCGCGGGTGCCGCGCAGCCACGCCGAGAACGTGTCGAGCATGGCGCGGGTGCGTTCGAGCTCGCGACGGGCGTACCACTGGGAGCCGAGATCGACCGAGTCCCATGCCCGTTCGAGCGCCCGCTCCACCTGGTCGGGCGGGATCCGCCCGGCGAGCGCCTGCACCAGCGTGTGCACCAGGCTGCCCGCGACGGCGTGGGTGTTGTCGCCGTCGGAGCCGCCGTGCCGCTCGAACATCCACCGCAGCGGGCACGTGGTGAGCTGTTCGACCGTCGACGGCGACAACGGCACCGCGTCGGCCCCGGGGTCCCACAGTTCCTGTTGCGTGCTGGGCTCGGCGGTGCCGTACCACTGGTCCGGATGCGCGCCCCGCACACGGGCCCGGGCGAGCCGCGCGAGCTGTGCGGCCGCCCGGCGCTGCCGCTGCGGATCGTCCCGGGCCACCACGGGATCGCACACCACGCTGCGCAGCTCGGCGACGAGGGTGGGGAGGGCGAGTACCCGGGTGCGGGTCTCCTCGGGCAGCACCGAGACGTCCTCACCCGCCTCGTCGACGACGTCGTCGGAGTCCGCGCCCACCAGCTCGTCGACGAACCGGGACCGCACCATGTCGGTGTCGCCGCCCACCGATTCGACGGCGGTGACGAGCAGGGTGCGCCGCGCCCGGCTGCACGCGACGAGGAACAGGCGGCGCTCGTCGGCCAGTAGCGGCGCGGTGCGTGAGAGCCGCGTCGAGCCGTCGCCGCCGCCGTCGGCCCCGGACACCGCGTCGATCAGCGTCTCGATGCCCAGCAGGGTGCCGCGGGCCCGCAGGCTCGGCCACAGGCCCTCCTGCACGCCGGCGACCGCCACGACGTCCCACTCCCGGCCGGCCGCCGAGTGGGCACTGACGACGGTGACCGCCTCCGCCGGCGCGACCAGGCGGGTGCGGACGGTGCCCGGGATCTCCTGCTCGGTGAGGTAGTCGACGAATCCGGCGAGCTGGGCGCGCGGCAGCCGGTCGACGTAGTCGGCGGCGGCGTCGAACAGCGCCACGATGCCGTCGAGGTCGCGGTCGGCCTGCGCGCCGACCGGACCGCCGCGTTCGGACGCCGCGGCCCACTTGCGCTCGAGTCCGGTGGCCTGCCACGCCTCCCACAGCACGTCCTCGATGCCGCCGCCGCGGCGCGCGGCCTCCCGGGCCTTGCGCAGCACGGCCTGGGCCTTCTTCAGCGGCGCCGCCTCGACGTCGGTGAGTCCGCGCTCGAGCCGTTCGGCGTTTTCGCCCTCGTCGTCGACGAGCAGCAGTCGCAGCAGTTCGGCGGAGTCGCGGTCGCCCCCGGCGGCGAGCTCGACACGGCGCA
>NZ_PCZU01000265.1:911-4807 GCF_002887785.1 Rhodococcus sp. ENV425 | reverse complement strand
TCGGCTCCGCCGACGGGCCCGGACAGCAGGGCGAGCGCCTCCTCGCCGCCGAACGGCAGCCCGGACAGTGCCCGCAGTACGAGCAGCAGCCCGGCGACGCCGTGCTGGCGGGCCAGCGGCAGCTCGGAGGCGGCCGTGGTCACCGGCACGCCGGCCGCCAGCAGGGCGCGCCGCAGCGGGGCGAGCGAGCGCGGCACCGACCGCACCACGACGGCCATCCGGGACCACGGCACCCCGTCGACGAGGTGGGCGCGGCGCAGCGTGTCGGCGACGAGCGCGGCTTCCTTCGCCGGCGTCGGCAGCACCCGGACCCGCACGGTGCCCGGGTCGTCCGACGGGACGGCGGGTGCGCCGCGGTGCGGCGGGAGGCCGGACAGCCGGCGGGTGATACGGCCGACGAGTTCGGCCACCTCGGGGGCGGCGCGGTGGTTGGTGCCGAGCACCACGCGGCGGCTCGGGTCGTCGTCGACCAGCGCGGCAAGGAAGGCCGGGTCGGCGCCACGGAAGGTGAACACCGCCTGGTCCGGATCGCCGGCGACGGTGGTGGTGCGGGTGCCGAGCCCGACGACGCGCACCAGTTGCGCCGCCTGCGGGTCGAGATGCTGGGCGTCGTCGACGAGCAGGTGCCGGATCCGGGTCCGTTCCCGTGCGAGCAGGTCGGGGTCGGTGACGAACGCGGCGAGGGCCGCCCCGACGAGTTCGGCGGCGTCGAGGGCGGGCGCGGTGGCCTCGGGCGCCTCGATGCCGACCGCGCCGCGCAGCAGCATGATCTGCTCGTACCGGGCGGCGAATTCGCCGACGGCGACCCACTCCGGCCGCGACCGCCGCTGCCCGAGCTCGATCAGGTCCTCGGGACCGAGGCCGCGTTCGTTGGCGCGCAGCATCAGGTCCCGCAGCTCCACCGCGAAGCCGGTCATGCCGAGCGCGGGCCGCAGCCGCTCGGGCCACATGCCCGCGCCGTCGTCGAGATCGCCGCGCAACAGCTCGCGCAGGACGGCATCCTGCTCGGCGCCGGTGATCAGGCGCGGGGGCGGGTTGCCGTGCGTGGACGCCTGCAGCCGCAGCACCGCGAACGCGTACGAGTGGACGGTCCGCACCAGCGGTTCCCGCGTGGCCCGGGGACCACCGGGAACCGCCCCCACGCGGAGCAACCCGGCGGTGATCGCCTCTCGCACCTCGGTCGCGGCGCGCCGGGAATGGGTGAGCACCAGCACCGACTCCGGGTCGGCGCCGGCGGCGATCCGGGACACGGCCAGGTCCACGAGCAGCGCGGTCTTACCCGTCCCGGGGCCGCCCAGCACCTGCCACGGCCGCCACTGCGGCATGGGCGGCGAATCGGCGAACACCCGCTGCACGTCCTCGGGCCACTGTCGCTGCGGCGGCGCCTCGTCCGGCCTCGGCACCAGCCGCACCTCGGCCTGCCGGGGCCGGGCGTCGGGGCGGATGTCGGCGTCGGTCATGGGGACATTCCAGCAGACGGGACCGACACCGCCGCGGAGCGGCGAATCCCGCACCGCCGCGGAGCGGCGAATCCGACAAGGCCGCGGAGCGGCGAGTCAGCCGGGCAACGGAATGTTCTGCAGCCGGACCTGACCGCGCGCCAGGGTCCTGCCGCTCTCGGTGCCGGTGACGGTGACGAGCCACAGCTGCTGGACGCGGCCCTGCTGAAGCGGTTCGGCGACGACGTCGACGCGCTCCCCCGTGCTCGAGCGCAGGAAGTCGGTGCTGTTGTGCACCCCGACCGCGAACTGGCCGCGGTCCTGGACAGCGGCGCTGGCCCCGACGCTGGCCGCGGATTCGACGGCGGTGGTGTAGACACCGCCGTGCACGACGCCCCACGGAGTGTGATGGTCCCGGCTCAGATCGATGTGTCCGGTGACCCGGGTGCCGGAGACCTCGTCGAGCACGAGGCCCGCCGCCTGCAGGAAGGCGCTGCCGGCGGGGAGATCGGTAGAGGTGGTGTCCATGGCGTCACGCTAACTTCTGAAATTACAGTTAGCAAGGGTCTAGCCTCGATGCATGCGCTGGTTGGAGACGGACACGGCGAACTGTTCCGTGCAGCGGACACTGGACGTGATCGGCGAGAAGTGGACCCTGCTCGTCCTGCGGGAGGCGTTCAACGGCGTGCGCCGGTTCGACGACATGCGGCGACACGTCGGGATGTCCGAGCCGATCCTGGCCGACCGCCTGCGCAAACTGGTGGCCGCGGGAATCCTGCGCCCGGTGCCGTACCGGCAGGCCGGACACCGCACCCGCAACGAGTACCGGCTCACCGACAAGGGTCTGGACCTCTTCCCCGTCCTCGTCGCCCTGCTCCAGTGGGGCGACCGCTACTGCGCCGACGAGGACGGGCCCCCCGTGGTGGTTCGCGACCGGGTGAGCGGCCGGCCCGTCGCCGCGGTGGTCGTTCCCGCCGGCACGGCCGGACTGACCGCCCGCGAGACCGAATCGACCCCGGGTCCGGGAGCCCGGCCCGTCCCCGCCGACCGGCCGCACCGGTCCCGCGCGAGCGCATCGGCTGCCACCGGAACCGGCCGCGGCCCTGACACAATCGACGGGTGAACGAACTGCACACCCATCTGTTCGGCCCCGCCGACGGTCCGCAGCTGCTCGCCCTGCACGGCCTCACCGGTCACGGCCGGCGCTGGGAGCACCTCGCGTCCGAGCACCTGCCCCAGGCCCGGGTCATCGCGCCGGACCTGCGCGGGCACGGCCGCTCCCCGTGGACGCCGCCGTGGAACTTCGAGACGCACGTGCGGGACCTGCTCGCCGTCCTCGACGCCCACGCCTCGGGTCCGGTGCTGGTGGTCGGGCATTCGTTCGGCGGCGCCCTCGCCGTGCATCTGGCGGCGACCGCCCCCGAGCGGGTGCGCGGGCTGGTGCTACTGGATCCGGCGATCGGGCTGCCGCCGGAACGCATGCTCGAGATCGCGGAGCTGACCGTGCAGCACCCCGACTACACCGACGCGACCGAGGCCCGCGCCGACAAGACGAACGGCGCGTGGGGCGAGGTCGATCCCGCGCTGCTCGACGCCGAACTCGCCGAGCACCTGATCACCCTCGACTCGGGCCGGGTCAACTGGCGCCTGTGCGTTCCCGCCCTGGTGACGTCGTGGAGCGAGCTGGCGCGTGAGTTCGTCCTGCCACCGGCGCACCTGCCCACGATCGTCGCGCGGGCCGCGAAGGTGCAGCCGCCGTACGTGACCGACGAGTTCCGGGCCGCCCTCGCCGACCGCCTCGGCACGAACCTCACGGCGCTCGACATCGACTGCGACCACATGATCGATCAGGCACGACCGGAGGAGACCGCGGCCCTCGTCCGGAAGCTGCTGTAGATGCCGGCAACGAGCGAGGCGGACGTCGAACGCGTCCGGGAGCTGGTGGCCTCCGTCCCCGAGGGCCGCGTGACCACCTACGGCGACGTCGCCGCGGCGGCCGGCCTGTCCAGCCCGCGCACCGTGGGCTGGATCATGCGGACCGACAGCGCGGACCTGCCGTGGCACCGGGTGGTCCCGGCCTCCGGAAGGCCCGCCGCGCACCTGGCCCACCGGCAACTCGCCCGGCTCGAGCTCGAAGGCGTGCCGATCCGCGACGGCCGGGTCGATCTCGCGGCGGCGCGGCACCGCTTCTGAGCCGGCTCACACCAGCGGTGGTGCCGCTCGCCGCGGCTCGAGGACGGCCGCGCCGAGCCCGGCCAGCACGTCGACCGCGGCGAGCAGTTCCGCGACCGGCCGGGTGAACGGCAGGCGCTGATGGTCGTCGAACGCGTGGCCGGTGCCGAATCGGGTGCCCGGCAGCAGGACGAGTCCCTGCCGTTCCGCCGCGGCGACGAGGCGGGTGGAACCGATGCCGTCCGGCAGCCGGCACCACAGCGACAACCCGCCCGCGGGCGGGAC
>NZ_PCZU01000265.1:0-826 GCF_002887785.1 Rhodococcus sp. ENV425 | reverse complement strand
TGCCACTGCGCGAACAACTCCACGGCGGCGAGCTGGTCGAGGATCGAGACGCCGAGCTGGCGTCGCAGCAGCACCTCCCGCACGCGCGCGACGGTCGCCCGGTCGCCGCGCACCCAGCCGATCCGGATGCCGCCCCAGACCACCTTGCTCAACGAGCCGACGTGCACGGTGGCCGCGTCCGGGACCGCCGCCCCGAACGGCTCGATGTCGTCGCCGGCGAACGACAGCTCCGCGGCGACCTCGTCGACGACGGTCAGGACGCGGTGCCGCCACAGGGTCGCGGCGAGGGACCGCCGCGCGGCCACGCTCAGGCTCACACCGGTCGGATTGGCGTGGTCGGGCATCAGGTACGCGACGGTCGGGGCGTGCTGCCGCGCGGCGCGATCGGCCTCGTCGACGATCACGTCCGGATCGTCGACGTCGACGGGCACGGCGACGGACTGGGCCCCGGTCGCCGCGATCGTCTCGAGCGCGCCGGGATGGCTCGGATGCTGGTGCAGCACCCGTCGTCCCGCCCCGACGACGGTGTGCAGGACGGCGTCGAGTCCGTCCGCCGCGGCGGCGGTGATCAGCACCTGCTCGGGGTCGGTCGGCAGTCCGCGGGCGGTGTACCGCGCCGCGACGGCGGCACGCAGCTCGGGCAGGCCGCTCGGCGCGTACCCGTGACCGGCCAGCAGGTCGGGCAGCCGGGTCTGCGCGACCGCGTAGGCGGCGGTCAGCAGGGACGACGCCTCCGGGGCGGCGTTGCCCAGGTCCAGCACGCCGGGCACGGGGGCGCCGAGCGCGGTGCCCCACGGCTGCCGGCCGTCGGGAGCGGCAACGAACG
>NZ_PCZU01000264.1:47609-49112 GCF_002887785.1 Rhodococcus sp. ENV425 | reverse complement strand
GGCGACGCCCTCATCGTCCGCGTCCCCAAGGCGTAGACCGCGTCCAATACTCTCGTCGCCGCCCCCGCGCACCGCGTGGGGGCGGTGACGTCTCTCACAGCAACGACAGCTCGTCGTAGCCGATCGGCACAATGGTGTGCATGGCGAACTTCTTCGATCTCAGCACCCCGGCCAAGCGGTTCCGCTTCGTCGCCGTCCTCGAGGCCTTCACCTGGGCCGGCCTGCTCGTCGGCATGGCGTTCAAGTACCTGCCCGAGAACGGCAACGAGATCGGGGTGAAGATCTTCGGCCCGCTGCACGGCGGCGTGTTCGTGGCCTTCGTCCTCGTCGCCCTCCTCACCGCGCGGGCGCTGAAGTGGAACCTGGTCACCACGGGCCTGGCCCTGATCTCGTCCGTCCCGCCGTTCGGCACGATCGTCTTCGAATGGTGGGCTGTGCGCACCGGCCGGCTCGCGGAACTGTCCGCGCAAGCGCGTCCGGTGGACGCGCCCGCACTCGCCTGACCTGCTGTCCCCTGTCGCGCGGAACGTGACAGACTGGACGGCGTGACTCGACCAGGTTCCCGTCCTGCAGCACGTTCCGCCGCGACCGCCGCGGCGATGTCCGGCGCGGTGGATCTCGCGCCCCTCAAGGAGCGGTCTACCGCGCCCCCACCTCCGTCGCAGCCCGGCTCCGGCACCGGCCCCCAGTCCGGTTTCACGCCCGTCGTCGACGTTACCGAGGCCACCTTCGAGGCCGAGGTGCTGCAGCGCTCGATGCAGGTCCCCGTCATCGTGGACCTGTGGGCCACCTGGTGTGGCCCGTGCAAGCAGCTCTCGCCCGTCCTCGAGAAGCTGGCCCACGAGGGCGGCGGCAGCTGGGTCCTCGCGAAGGTCGACGTGGACGCCAACCCGCGGATCGCGCAGGCGTTCGGTGTGCAGTCCGTGCCGACCGTCGTCGCGATCGCCGCCGGGCAGCCCCTCGCCGACTTCCAGGGCGTGCAGCCCGAACCGCAGCTTCGGCAATGGCTCGCCGCCATCCAGGACGCGGTCGCCGGAAAGCTGTCCGGCCCGCCCGGCGCCGAGCCCGTCGAGGAGCAGGAGGATCCGCGGTTCGTCGCCGCCGAGCAGGCCCTCGAGGCAGGGGACCTGGCCGGTGCCGAGGCGGCGTACGAGCTGATCCTGAACTCCGAGCCCGCCAATGCCGACGCTCTGGCCGCGCTGCGGCAGGTCCGGTTCCTCGCCCGCGCTCAGTCGGTGCCCGAGGACGCGATCGCCGCGGCCGACGCCGCCCCGGCCGACCTCGAGGCGCAGCTCGTCGCGGCCGACGCCGAACTGTTCGCCCAGCAGCCCGAGGCCGCCTTCACCCGGCTGATCGGGTTCGTCGCCCGCAGCGCCGGCGACGAGAGGAACGCCGCCCGCACGCGGCTGCTGGAGCTGTTCGAGCTGTTCGATCCCGCCGAGCCGTTCGTCGTCACCGCGCGCCGCAAGCTGGCGTCGGCGCTGTACTGATCGGTTCCCGACC
>NZ_PCZU01000264.1:37396-47599 GCF_002887785.1 Rhodococcus sp. ENV425 | reverse complement strand
GGTGGCGGTCCGGCTTCCCGGGCCGCCACCGCGCGTCGGTCAGTGGTAGCGGCCCGAGCAGGCGGCCTCGCCGCCGAGAACCCCGGTGCGGAACGCGTCCACCCGGGAGAATCCGCTCGGCACGGTGTTGCCGTTGACGTCGCTGGCGGCGAGGCCGTCGGTCAGCAGGCCGGAGACCGCCTCGTCCAGATCGCCCGGCGACAACCACACCATGTCCTCGGCCGGCTGGGCGCCGGTGCTGTCGGGGCTCAGTTCCGCGCTGATCACGCCGGCGAGGCAGGCAGCCCGCAGCGCCGTCTGGGGGTCGACGAGCGACTGGCCGGCCGCGTTCTGCACGGCCAGGGCGTACCGGGAGGCGAGCAGCACGTAGGCGGCGTAGTCGCCCCGTACGTCGGTCGTGATCCCCCCGGCGCCGGTCTGCAACGGGGTACCGCGGTCCGCCAGCTCGTCGACGTCCACCCCGATGGTGTTGGTGGCGGGACAGTACGACACCGGCGACGTGGCCTTCGCGTCCGGACAGCCGAGGTCGGCGCCGGACAGGTCGAGCTCCGGTTGCTCCGGCAGATCGAACACCCGGCGGAACGAGGCCATCAGCGCCTCCACCGACTCCTCGGTCACGGGAAGTTCGCCGTCGTCGGAACTGTCGAAGAACTGCGGCAGATCGGCGCGCCGGGACTCGATCTCGGCGGCGTCGATGCGGGTGCACGATCCCGCACCGTCGGTGAAGCCGATCTGGAACGCGGTGACCCGCTCGAATGCCGACCCGTGGATCGCGTCCGGGTCGTTGGGGTCGCTGTCGCGGAAGGAGACCATCGACGCCAGCACCGAGTTCAGCCCGTCCGAGGTGTTCAACCGGAAGTGATCCGAGTTGCCGGCGGCGACGTGCCGCATGAAGGCGCCTGCGAAGCAGTCCGCCTGCTGCTCGAACACGATTCCCGGATCGTCCTCGGCGACCGTCCCGGCCTTGAACTGGACGGCGTGCCCGTACTCGTGGGCGAGCACCGTCACGGCCGCCATCGGGCCGAACGTCTCGATGAGCTGCGGCATCAGGTAGGTGCGGTCCCACCCGATGACGTCGTCGCGGTTGCAGTACGCGGCGTTGATGAACTCGAAGGTGGATTCGCCGCAGAACTTCGGGCCGCGCTCGTCGGGATCCCACGAGGCGATCGTGCCGACGGGCTCGAACGCGCCCCGGGCGATGCGCGGGAACTCCTCGTTCCAGTAGGCCTCGATGTCGGCGACCGCGTTGCCGGCGAGGACGTCGACGTCCCCGCCGTCCGAGTTCTCGATCGTCACCTGCGCGTCCGGGGCGGCGGGCCGCGGGCCGCTCGGGCCCGAGGACACCGGCAGGCCCGCCACCGAGAACGGGTTGTCGTAGATGGAGACGGCGGTGCCCTCGATGCGAGCGGCACATCCGGCGAGCACCATCACGGCCAGCGCCGGTACCGCGAGGCGGAACGGCAGCCGCGTCCGAGTCACCTGTTCTTCTCCTGTCGTCCGAGGACGGCGGTCACCGCTGCAACGTCAGCCAGATCGCACCGTAAGCAGGCAGCGTCACCTCCGCCGACGCCGGGCGCCCGTGCCAGGAGCGTGCCGTGGCCGTCACGGCGCCGAGGTTGCCGACGCCGTTGCCCTGGTAGGCCGTCGAATCCGTGTTGAGGATCTCCGACCACTGTCCTGTTTCGGGTAGTCCGACACGATAGTCCGAATGCGTCGATCCGGAGAAGTTGAACAGGCACGCCACGACGGAACCGTCGCTCCCGTGACGGAGAAAGCTCAGCACGTTGTTCGCCGAGTCGTTGGCGTCGATCCACGAGTACCCGCTCGGCGAGGTGTCCAGCGTCCACAGGGCGGGGTGCTCACGGTAGATCCGGTTGAGGTCGGCGACGAGCCGGTGCACGCCCTGGTGCAGCGGTCCGTTGTGCGGATCGTCGAGCTGCCACCAGTCCAGGCCCCGCTCCTCGGACCATTCCGCGGTCTGGCCGAACTCCTGCCCCATGAACAGCAGTTGCTTGCCGGGGTGGGCCCACATGTACGCGAGCAGGCCGCGCAGGCCGGCGGCCTGCTCGCGGTCGCCACCCGGCATCCGGGTCCAGAGCGTGCCCTTGCCGTGCACGACCTCGTCGTGGCTGACGGGCAGGACGAAGTTCTCACTCCAGGCGTACACCAGCGAGAAGGTGATCTCATGGTGGTGGTACGTGCGATGCACCGGGTCCCGGCCGATGTACCCGAGGGTGTCGTGCATCCAACCCATGTTCCATTTCATGGAGAACCCGAGCCCGCCCGCGTGGGTGGGCCGGGTGACGCCGGGCCATGCCGTGGACTCCTCGGCGACGGTGACGACGCCGGGGTGGAGCTTGTGCACGGTGGCGTTCATCTCCTGCAGGAAGGCCACCGCCTCGAGGTTCTCCCGGCCGCCGTACACGTTGGGGGTCCAGCCGCCCTCGGGCCGCGAGTAGTCGAGGTACAGCATCGAGGCGACGGCGTCGACGCGCAGGCCGTCGATGTGGAACTCGTCGATCCAGTACAGCGCGTTGGCGACGAGGAAGTTGCGCACCTCCCGGCGGCCGAAGTCGAAGACGTAGGTGCCCCAGTCCAGCTGCTCGCCACGCCGGGGATCGGGGTGTTCGTAGAGGGCGCTGCCGTCGAAGCGGGCCAGGGCCCACTCGTCCTTCGGAAAGTGGGCGGGCACCCAGTCCACGATCACGCCGATGCCGGCGGCGTGCAACCGGTCGACGAACGCACGGAACTCGTCGGGCGTGCCGAAGCGGGCGGTGGGGGCGTAGTACGAGGTGACCTGGTATCCCCACGATCCGCCGAAGGGATGCTCGGCCACCGGCAGCAGCTCGACGTGGGTGAAGCCGGCCGCCGCGACGTACTCGGCGAGCTGGTCGGCCAGCTCCCGGTATCCGAGACCGGGACGCCACGAGCCGAGGTGCACCTCGTAGACGCTCATCGGCTCCTGCCACGGCCGGGAGTCGGCCCGGGCGGCGAGCCACGCGTCGTCGCCCCACACGTAGCTGCTGTGGTTGACCACGGAGGCCGTCGCCGGCGGCACCTCGGTGGCGAACGCCATCGGGTCGGCCTTGTCCTGGACCGAGCCGTCGCGGCCGTGGACCCGGAACTTGTACAGCGCACCCGGCTCCACGTCGGGCAGGAACAGTTCCCACACGCCGCTGGAGCCGAGCACCCGCATCGGCGCGAGCCGGCCGCTCCAGCCGTCGAAGTCGCCGACGACCGTGACGCCGCGCGCGCCGGGCGCCCACACCGCGAACGACGTGCCGCGGACCGTGCCGTCGGGGGTCTCGTACGAGCGCTGATGCGCCCCCAGGATCTCCCACAGCCGCTCGTGCCGGCCCTCGGCGAACAGGTGCAGGTCCAGCTCCCCGAGCGTGGGCAGGAACCGGTACGGGTCGGCGACGACGACGGTGTGCTCGAACGGGTAGGTCACCACGAGCCGGTAGTCCGACAGGTCGTGCACCGGGACGAGCGCGCTGAACACGTCGTGGCCGAGAGGCTCGAGTGGGTGATCGATGCCGCCGATGCGCGCCGCCACCTTCTCCGCGTGGGGACGCATGGCCCGGATGATCGTGCCTTCCGGATGCGGGTGGGCGCCGAGCACCGAGTGCGGATCGTGGTGCTCGCCGGCCGCCAGCCGGGCGAGGTCGTGCGGGTTGGGGGAGTGGCGTCGAGTCGGGGGCACTGTCACGAGTTGCTCCTGTAGGCGAGGGTGGTTCGCGTCGGTACACCGATCGGGGGCAGCGCCAGGATGTGCGCCACCGCGCGCCAGGGTTTGAGCCGGACGAAGTTGGCCTGGCCCCACGAGTACTGCGCGCCGGACACCTCGTCGAACACCGTGAGCTGGTCGTGCCATTCGTGGCCGAGCGCCGGCATGTCCAGCCAGACGGTGCCCTGCTCGGCGCCGAACGGGTTGAGGTTGATCACGGTGAGGACCGAATCCCCGGTCCGGGGATCGAATTTCGAGTACGCGATGAGGGCGTCGTTGTCGATGTGGTGGAAGTGGATGTTGCGCAGCTGCTGCAGGGCCGGGTGGGCGCGCCGGATCCGGTTGAGCGTGGCGATCCACGGCTCGAGGGATTCGCCGCGGCGGCGGGCCTCGTCGAACCGTCGCGGACGCAGCTGGTACTTCTCCGAGTCGAGGTACTCCTCGCTGCCGGGTCGCAGCGGGACGTGTTCGTAGAGTTCGTAACCGGAGTACACCCCCCACGACGGGGCGAGCGTGGCCGCGAGGGCCGCGCGCAGAGCGAACATTCCGGGCCCGCCGTGTTGCAGCGACTCGTGCAGGATGTCGGGCGTGTTGACGAACAGGTTCGGGCGCGCCTCGTCCGCCTTCGCCGCGATCTCCTGTCCGAATTCGGTCAGCTCCCACTTCGCCACGCGCCAGGTGAAGTACGTGTAGGACTGCGTGAACCCGCGTCGGGCGAGGCCGTACATGCGGGCGGGACGGGTGAAGGCCTCGGACAGGAACAGCACGTCGGGATCGGTGCGCTTGACCTCGGCGATCAGCCACTCCCAGAAGTTCGGCGGCTTGGTGTGCGGGTTGTCGACCCGGAAGATCTTGACGCCGAAGCTGATCCAGTGCCGCACCACGCGCAGCACCTCGGCGTAGATGCCGTCCGGATCGTTGTCGAAGTTGACCGGATAGATGTCCTGGTACTTCTTGGGCGGGTTCTCGGCGTAGGCGATCGTGCCGTCCGGCAGGACCGTGAACCACTCGGGATGCTCCTTCGCCCACGGGTGGTCCGGGGCGCACTGCAGCGCCAGATCGAGGGCCACCTCGAGGTCGAGTTCGCGCGCCCGGGCGACGAAGGCGCGGAAGTCGTCCTCCGTGCCGAGCTGCGGGTGGATCGCGTCGTGGCCGCCCTCGTCGGAGCCGATGGCCCAGGGGGAGCCCACGTCGTCCGGGCCGGCGGTGAGGGTGTTGTTCGGTCCCTTGCGGTTGACCTTGCCGATCGGGTGGATGGGCGGCAGGTACACCACGTCGAAGCCCATCGCGGCGACCCGCGGCAGTTCCTCCGCGGCGGTGGCGAAGGTGCCGTGCCGTGGCGTGCCGTCCTCGTTCCACCCGCCCGTCGAGCGGGGGAAGAACTCGTACCAGGAACCGAACAGGGCCCGTTCCCGATCGACCACGGCGGTGTACGCCTTCCCGCGGGTGATCAGCTCGCGCAGCGGATTGGCCCGCAGGATCTCGGTGATGTCGGCGGCGAAGGCAGGGGCGATCCGGTCGGCGAGCGGCCGCTCCGAACGCAGCGCCGCGGCCACGGCGAGCAGGGCCGGCCGGTTGGGGCGCGGCGCGGTCTTCGCGGCCTTCTCGAACAGGCGGGCGCCGATCTCGATGTCGTTCGCCAGGTCCTCCGGACCCTGGCCGGCGTCGACCTTCGCGTCCACCGCGTGCCGCCACGTGCTCACCGGATCGCTCCAGGCCTCCACCCGGTACGTCCACAGTCCCGGACTGGTGGGGGTGAACACGGCGTGGAAGGTGTCGGGCACCTCGCCGGGAACCATCGGGATCCGGATCAGCTTCCCTTCGCTCTCCGGGTCCGATCCCGGCCCGCGCACGGCCAGGGTGGCGGCGACGGCGTCATGGCCTTCTCGCCACACGACTGCCGACACGGGAACCACCTCCCCGACAACGGCCTTGACCGGATGTCGCCCTCCCGAGATGTCGGGACGGACATCGTCGATGCCGAGGCGGCCTGTCGCGCTGGCTCCGATTCGACCTGTCACGCTCGCTCCGTTCCGTCTGTCATGCCGGCTCCGTTTCCCTCGCACGGACTGCTGACGAGCCTTCGGATGCGGCCCGTCCCCAACCGTAGTGGAGGTACGCACCGCCGTCCCCTCATGCGACGCGCAATGTCGTCGACGCCCCGCAATAGCTGTTACCCGGGGTCGACGCGACGGAACGAGCGAGCCCCGCGGCGCCGTGTGCCGCGGGGCTCGCGCGTCCGCTCGCGGGGAACGTGGCCCGGCCGCCGGACGGCCGCCGCATTTGCCGGTCTTCCCGGCCGGCCGAATGTCGGTAGTCTTCCCGGGGTGAGAGCCTTGCGTCGGTTCACCGTACGAGCCCACCTTCCCCAGCGGCTGGCCGGACTGGGCCCGCTCGCCGTCAACCTGCGCTGGTCGTGGCACACGCCCACGCAGGACCTGTTCGCCTCGATCGACTCCGCGCTGTGGCGTCGCGTCGAGCACGACCCGGTGCGGATGCTCGGCGAGGTGCCGCCGGCCCGTCTCGACGCGCTCGCCGCCGACGAGGAGTTCCTCGCGCGGCTCGACGCCGAGTCGGCCGACCTCGACGACTACCTCGCGAGGCCGCGCTGGTACCAGCACCAGCAGCAGGAGGGCACCGGGCTGCCGTCCGGCATCGCCTACTTCTCCATGGAGTTCGGCGTTTCCGAGGTTCTGCCGAACTACTCCGGCGGACTCGGCATCCTGGCCGGCGATCACCTCAAGGCGGCCTCGGACCTCGGCCTGCCGCTCATCGGTGTCGGCCTGCTCTACCGCTCCGGCTACTTCCGTCAGTCCCTGACCGCCGACGGATGGCAGAGCGAGCACTACCCGAACTACGACCCGCAGGGCCTGCCGCTGCGGCTGCTGACCGAGGCCGACGGCACCCCTGCCCTGATCCAGGTCGCCATGCCCGGCAATCGCACCCTCACCGCCCGGGTGTGGATCGCCCAGGTGGGCCGCGTCCCGTTGCTGCTGCTCGACTCGGACATCGCCGAGAACGACGAGGAACTGCGCGGGGTCACCGACCGCCTCTACGGCGGCGACCAGGACCATCGCATCAAGCAGGAGATCCTGGCCGGGGTCGGCGGGGTGCGCGCCGTCCGCGCCTACACCCGGATCGCGGGACTGCGCGATCCCGAGGTGTTCCACATGAACGAGGGACACGCCGGGTTCCTGGGCGCCGAACGCATCCGCGAACTGGTCACGGGCGCCGGTCTGGACTTCGACGAGGCGCTCGCCGCCGTGCGCGCCGGCACCGTCTTCACCACCCACACCCCGGTTCCCGCGGGCATCGACCGGTTCCCGGCGGAACTCGTCCGGCACTACTTCTCCGGACCGAACGGCGAGAACGAGTCGGCGCTGCTGCCCGGCCTGGGGGTGGACCGCGTCCTTTCCCTCGGCCGGGAATCGGACCCCCGTGTGTTCAACATGGCCCACCTGGGTCTGCGGCTCGGCCAGCGCAGCAACGGCGTGTCGAAGCTGCACGGCCGGGTCAGCCGCGAGATGTTCGTGGGCCTGTGGCCCGGCTTCGACGCCGGCGAGGTGCCGATCGGGTCGGTCACCAACGGCGTGCACGCCCATACCTGGGCCGCCCGCGAGTGGCTCGAGTTCGCCAACCGTCTCGCCGGTCCCGACCGGGTCGAGGAGGCCCAGGGCTGGGAACTGCTGCAGACGGTCGAACCGCGCGAGCTGTGGGCCACCCGCAACACGTTGCGTGCGCAGCTGGTGGAGGAGATCCGTCGGCGGCTGCGCCGGTCCTGGCTCCAGCGCGGCGCCACCGAGGCCGAACTCGGCTGGGTGGACGGGGTCTTCGATCCGCACGTGCTCACCGTCGGCTTCGCCCGCCGGGTGCCGACCTACAAGCGGCTCACCCTGATGCTGCGCGACCCGGAACGACTGCGGGCCCTGCTGCTCGACGAGGAGCGCCCCGTGCAGCTGGTCGTC
This sequence comes from Rhodococcus sp. ENV425, assembly GCF_002887785.1. Classification (NCBI taxonomy): domain Bacteria; kingdom Bacillati; phylum Actinomycetota; class Actinomycetes; order Mycobacteriales; family Nocardiaceae; genus Rhodococcus; species Rhodococcus sp. ENV425. Next base: position 39,907 of record NZ_PCZU01000264.1, on the reverse strand, counting down.
GCCGGCAAGAGCCACCCGGCCGACGACGGCGGCAAGGCACTGATCCAGCAGGTGGTGCGGTTCGCCGATGCCGCCGACGTGCGGCACCGCATCGTTTTCCTGCCGGACTACGACATGTCCATGGCCCGGTACCTCTACTGGGGCTGCGACGTGTGGCTGAACAACCCGCTGCGCCCGCTCGAGGCGTGCGGCACCTCCGGGATGAAGTCGGCCCTCAACGGCGGGCTCAACCTCTCCATCCGCGACGGCTGGTGGGACGAGATGTACGACGGCGAAAACGGCTGGGCCATCCCCACCGCCGACGGTGTGATCGACGAACACCGCCGCGACGACCTCGAGGCCAGCGCCCTGTACGAGCTGCTCGAGCGCTCGGTCCTGCCGCGGTTCTACGACCGGGACGGCAGCGGTGTGCCCACCCGCTGGATCGAGATGGTGCGGCACACGCTCCAGAACCTCGGTCCGAAGGTGCTCGCCTCCCGCATGGTCCGGGACTACACCGTGCAGTACTACGCGCCGGCGGCCGCGGCCGCGCGCGAGGCGGTCGCCGACGGGTTCGCCGGAGCGCGCGAGCTCGCCCACTACCGGCGTCGCGTCGAGGCGGCATGGCCGGCCGTGCGGGTGGCCCAGGTCGACAGCGCCGGACTGCCGGACATCCCGGAGATCGGCTCCAAACTGGCCCTGACCGCCCACGTGTACCTCGACGGTCTCCGGGTGACCGACGTGGTCGTTCAGGCCGTCGTCGGCCGGGTCGGGGTCGACGACACCCTGTCCGACGTGGTGACGGTGCCGATGCGGCACACCGGCACGGACCCGCTGGGCGAGGTCTTCGAGGTCGAGGTCGCGCTGCCGATGGCCGGGTCGGTCGGCTACACGGTGCGGGTGCTGCCGCACCACGAGCTGCTCGCGTCGGACGCCGAACTCGGCAAGGTCGTGCTCGCCTAGCTAGCTCTCCGCGCCGGGCCCGCGGCCGCTCGCGTCGAGCAGGACGCGCGCGGCGTCGCGGGCCTGCCGCGCGACGGCGGGAGAACCGGAGATCGCCGCCGTCGCCATCGCCCCGTTGGCCAGGATCGCCAGCTGGTCGCCCAGTGCCGGGGGGCTGCCCGCGTCCGCCACGAGTCCGCGCAGGTAGCGCCGGAACGCGTCCTTGTGCGTGCGGGCGATCTCGGCGACGTCACCGGAGATTCCGCCGAGTTCGCCGAACGTGTTGATGAAGGTGCAGCCGCGGAAGTCGCTGCAGGCGAACCATTCCTCGAGAAAGTCGAACACCGCGAGAACCCGCTCGCGCGGATCGGTGCGGGCATCGACATACCGGCGCAGATCCGTCAGCACGGTGTGATCGCGCCGGGTCAGAACGGCCTCCACGAGCCGGTCCTTGGCGGGGTAGAGCTGATAGAGCCGCTTGAGCGACACCCCGGAGCGGGCCCGGATCGTGTCCATTCCGACGGCCTGGATGCCGTGCTCGTTGAACAGTTCCTCGGCGGCGTCGAGCAGCCGGGTCTGCGCGGTGTCCGCGTCCATCGGGCCCCTCCCTCTTGCATCGAGAACCATCGTTCTCTACGCTACACCACGTACCGGAGAACGATCGTTCTCCGACCGATCCGAGGAGGACTCATGTCCGCTTCCACTGTCCGCCACCGCACCGAGACCATCGACGGGCTCGACGTTTCCTACCGCGAGGCCGGGGACCCGGGTGCGCCGGCTCTCGTTCTGCTGCACGGCTTCCCGTCCAGCTCGCACATGTTCCGCCACCTGCTCGGCGAGCTCGCCGACCAGTACCACCTCGTCGCCCCCGACCACATCGGCTTCGGGCGATCGGCGATGCCCGCCGTCGACGAGTTCGACTACAGCTTCGACCGTCTCGCGCAGATCACCGATGCGCTGCTCGACCGGATCGGGCTGACGCGCTTCGCCCTCTACCTCCACGACTACGGCGCCCCGATCGGCCTGCGGATCGCGGCCGGGAACCCCGAGCGCGTCACCGCGCTGATCACCCAGAGCGGCAACGCCTACCGCGAAGGGTTCACCCCGTTCTGGGAGGTCCTCTTCGCCCACGCACAGGACCGCGCCGCCCACGAATCCGCCGTCCGTGCCCTCCTCGAGCCCGAGGCGACCCGGTGGCAGTACGTCCACGGTGTCCCCGAGGACCGGCTCGACCGGATCGCCCCGGAAGCCTGGCTGCTCGACCAACTGGGCCTCGATCGGCCCGGCAACAAGGAGATCCAGCTCCAGTTGTTCTGGGACTACCAGTTCAACCTCGACGCGTACCCGGCATTCCAGGAGTACTTCCGCGCCTGGCGGCCGCCGACCCTGGTGGCGTGGGGCCGCGGCGACGAGATCTTCGGTCCCGCCGGTGCGGAAGCATTCGCCCGCGACCTCCCCGACGCGGAGATTCACCTGCTCGACGCAGGCCACTTCGCCCTCGAGACCCACGGGCCGGAGATCGCGGACCTCGTCCGTGGATTCCTGGGCCGCACTCTGAACCCGGCCGCACTCTGAGCCCGGCCGCACACT
>NZ_PCZU01000264.1:13262-37292 GCF_002887785.1 Rhodococcus sp. ENV425 | reverse complement strand
ACTGGGCGGTGTTCGGGTTGCCGTACGTCGCGTCCGCAGCCCTCATCGCCCTCGCACCCGGCACCCCGGCCGCCCGGCCCGGAGCGATCGTGCGGGCCTACCCTGCGGCCGCGGCCGCGGCGCTCGTCGTCGCGGCCGTCGCCGGTCCGTCGCAGGCAGGAGCCGCCGTCGCAGCGGGACTTGCGGTCGTCGCCATGGCGCTGCTGCGGGCGCCGCATGTGCCCGCCGCGGTGTGTGCCGGGGCGATCGGGCTCACGGACCCGGGGATCGGCTACGTGGGAACCACGCTGGTGCCGGCGCTCCTCGTCGTCCTCGGCGTCGCGACCGTCGCCGGGCGGGTGCTGCCCGGATTCGTCTATCCGGCGCGGGTCGCCCGTGCCGGCTGACCGGGACGGTCGCCCGTCGCTGTGCGCACGCCCTCGCTTCGAGGTATAGGACCGCGCGGCGGTGGGTATACACCCGATGCGTCCGACCGAGGACGCATCGGAAATCGAGGAGGAGGATGCACTCGCGACACGCCTCTCAGGCGTTCACATCGACCGGGTTGTTCTACCGCGGGGTCCGCGCCGAGCCGAGCCAGGTGACGATGCTCCGGCAGGCCCTGGACCGGTGGCTGGACCGCCTCCACCTCGAGGTCGAACTCGGGCAGGATGTGCTGCTGGCCAGCTACGAAGCGCTGGCCAATGCCGTCGAGCACGCGTATCCCGACGGGTACGGGGATCGTGTCGGCGCGGTCGACCTGGAGGCCGTCTATCGACCGGGGGAACGTTCCGTCGAAGTGATCGTCACCGATCACGGCCGCTGGCGCACCCCGGAGGATCCGTCCGGCGACAGCTGCCGTGGCCACGGGCTCGCGCTGATCCGGACCCTGACGTCCCACACGGATGTCGTCACCGTCCCCGACGGCACCTCGGTCTCGATGAAGTGGGACGTCTCGACCTCGCCCGCGCTCGTCGCGGCGCCGTGACCCGGTAGTGACGCATCAGCCGTGAACCGGCAGTGACACATCAGCCGTGACCCGGCAGTGACACATCAGCCGTGAACCGGCAGTGACGGACCACCGGCTTCCGGAAGCGCCCCCCTGCGGCGCTGTCCGGAAGCCGGTGGTCCGGTCGGAGACCACCGACGCCGGGAGAACGTCGGTGGTCAGCTCCTGCGGCCGCGCCGGCTCGACGCCCATCCGGGGCGCCGGGGCGAGGCCGCGGTGGCCCTGCGATCGTCGCCGGTCACAGTGCTCCCGTGGTCGTCCGCGAACATCGCGTCGATACGAGCCTTGATCTCGGCCGTGCTCATCGCCGAACCCGGGACGGTGCTCGGGTCGGCGACGTGATTGAGGTGGTTCATCGGTTCCTTGCTCGGGCGGGCCGTCGGAGTCGGTGGTGGGCGAGGTCAGGAGCGGATCATCACCGCTGCGACCGCGACCGTCGCCACCGTGAGAAGGGCGGCCAGCACGCCGAGGGTGAGGGATCGGCTGATCGCGACGGCCAGCCCGCACGAGAGGGTGCCGGCACCGACGATGATGGACGGTACCGAGAGCAGCGGCGAGTTGTCGCTGTGGGGAGCCGGATGGGCGAGGTGAGCCATGGGTGTTCCTTCTTCGCGGATCGTGTCCGGGAGGTACACCTGCTCGGAGCGACGGGCAACCGGGCCTCGAGCGGTGTTCTCCCGAAAACCTGTCCACACGATTCGTGGAGAGTGAGAGAGGAGCACCGGGGGTCGGGGCGGCTCCGATTCGGGCGTCGCCGGGATCTGGGGCGGACGCTCTGTGTACCAGGATATGTGATGTGACGCGTGCGACGCCACCCAAGAACTGTGATGTGTGTCACTATCGAGGGTGTTGCCGACCGGAGGGGGCGCGCCGGTGTTCGACCAGGACGAGTTCATGGCGGTGCTGTCGCGGTTCGCGCGCCTGCTGCCCACCCCCTACGACGTCGGCGCAGCGCTCGACGAGCTCGTCGACGGCGTGACCGCCGTTCTGGGTCTCCTCGGGTGCGGCGTGAGCCTGCAGTGCGAGGGCCGGCTGCAGTTCGTCACCGCGGCCGCCGAGGTGGTGGGGGAGATGGAACGCTGCCAGGAGGAGGCCGGGGTGGGGCCGTGCCAGTACGCGTTCGATCGTGGCGAGCCCATCGCGGTCGCCGACGTGCGGACACGATCAGACCTGTGGCCGGACTACGCCGAGAAGGCCCGCGAGCACGGGATCGCGGCGGTGGCCGGCATACCGATGCAGCTCGCGGACGAGAAGATCGGCGCTCTCGACCTGTACGCGTGCGAACCGCGCGAATGGGCGGATCGTGAGATCGCGGCGGCGCAGATCTTCGCAGACATGGCCACCGGCTACATCGTCAACTCCAACAAGCTGCGGCAGCACGAGCAGCTGAACGCGCAACTGCAGGCGGCGCTCGATTCGCGCATCGTCATCGAACAGGCGAAGGGCATCATCGCCCACGCCCGGAGCACCACCCCCGACGAGGCGTTCCGGCTCATCCGCGGCCACGCCCGCAGCAACCAGGCACCCGTGCGGTCGGTTGCCAAGGCGATCGTCGAGGTGGGCCTGCGGGTCTGATCACCGGGTGCCGCGGCGGCCGCGGTTCTCACACCGGTCGGACGTTCTCCGCCTGAGGTCCCTTCACACCCAGTCCGATCTCGAACTCGACGCGCTGACCCTCTGTCAGCGAGCGGAAGCCCGTCCCCGCGATCTCCGAGTAGTGGACGAAGATGTCGGGCCCGCCGCCCTCCTCCGCGATGAAGCCGAACCCCTTCTCCTCGTCGAACCACTTCACAACGCCCTGTGGCATATCCGAAAAGCCCCCTGTCCCTGCGACCCTCGACTCCGGCGCCTGCGCCGCCTTCGATGCTGCCGCGAAACGGCCGGAAATTCCGGGAAAGTCGTGAACGTTTCGGGATCGGACGCGTCGCGGCCCGGTCAGCCCCGCAGACGGACGAGCGCCTTGCGCACCACCCGCGGATCGGCTGTCTCCCAGAACGGGGGCAGCGACGCGCGCAGATACCCGCCGTACCGTGCGGTCGCCAGGCGGGGATCGAGCACCGCCACGACACCCCGATCGTCCGTGCTGCGCAACAACCGGCCCACGCCCTGCGCGAGCAGCAGCGCGGCGTGGGTGGCCGCCACCGACAGGAAGCCGTTGCCCCCGCGCGCCTCCACCGCCCGCTGCCGCGCCACCAGCAGCGGGTCGTCCGGTCGCGGGAACGGGATCCGGTCCAGGATCACCAGCGACAGCGACGGTCCCGGCACGTCCACGCCCTGCCACAGCGACAGGGTCCCGAACAACGACGTCGGTTCGTCGGCCGCGAACTTCTCCACCAGGGCGCCGGTCGCGTCCTCGCCCTGGCACAGGACCGGCGTGTCCAGGCGCTCCCGCATCGCCTCCGCCGCCGCCTTCGCGGCGCGCATCGACGAGAAGAGCCCGAGCGTGCGGCCGCCGGCGGCCTCGACCAGCTCCGCGATCTCGTCCAGGTACGCGGGGGAGAGCCCGTCGCGGCCGGGGGCCGGCAGGTGCTTGGCGACGTACAGGATGCCGGAGCGGGCGTGATCGAACGGCGATCCCACGTCCAGGGAATTCCACCGCAGGTCCCCGTCGTCCGACGGTGGTTCCGTCCCCGACGCCGCGCCGGTGTCGCTGCGGGCCGGCGACTGCGGCGGCAGCCCCCAGTTGACGGCGAGCGCGTCGAACGAGCCACCCACCGTCAACGTCGCCGAGGTCAGGACGACCGTCGACGCGGCGAACAGCCGGGACCGCAGCAGTCCGCCGACGGACAGCGGCGCCATCCGCACCGTGTGGCGGGTGTTGCCGCGGAACTCGTCGGCGGCGTGCCAGACGACGTCCCGGCGGGCAGCGGGATCCGTCTCCTCGAAGGCGGTCAGCACGCGAACCGCGCAGTCGTGCACCTCGTCGACGTCCGCCAGCGCCTGGTTGCGGGCCGCGGCGGCCTCGGCGTCGAGCCCCGCCTTGGGTGGTCCGATCGCCGTGCACACGGCCCACGCCGCGTCGCGGATCGCGGCCAGCGCCGCGCCCGCGCCCTCGGGCAACTCGTCCCACCGCCCCGGCGGCAGCTCCTCGAGCAGCGCCTCCCAGTTCTCGGCGGCCCCCTCGAGTCGGTCGACGTCCTCGTCCTCGATCAGCTTCACGCAGCGCCGCGCCGCGGCCGAGACGGTGCCGCCGGACAGCTCCGCCGTCGCCACCCCGGTGACGCGGTCCACGAGTTCGTGCGCCTCGTCGACCACCACCACGTCGTGCTCGGGCAGGATCGAGATGCCGCTGATCGCGTCGATCGCCAGCAGCGCGTGGTTGGTGACGACCACGTCGACCTGCCCGGCCTCGGCGCGGGCGATCTCCGCGAAACAGTCGTCGCCGACCGGGCACCGCGACTTGCCCAGGCATTCGCGGGCGGTGACACTCACCTGACGCCACGCCTCATCCGACACGCCGGGGACGAGGTCGTCGCGGTCGCCGGTGCCGGTGGTCGACGACCACTCCGTGATCCGACGCACCTCCCGGCCGATCCGCGACAGGGCGAACGCGTCGAACAACTGGTCGTCCGCAGGCGGCTCCTCGGCCAGACCGGTGTGGATCTTGTTCAGGCACAGATAGTTCCCGCGGCCCTTGAGGATCGCGAAGCGGGGGCGCCGGCCCAGCGCCGACTCCAGCGCGCCGGCCAGCCGCGGCAGGTCCCGGTCCACCAGCTGACGCTGCAGTGCGATCGTCGCGGTGGAGACCACCACCGTCCGGCCCGTCTGCACCGCATACCGCACGGCCGGCACGAGGTAGGCCAGCGACTTGCCGGTGCCGGTGCCGGCCTGGACCGCGAGGTGCTCGCCGGTGTCCAGCGAATGCGCCACCGCCGAGGCCATGGTCAGCTGGTTGCGCCGTTCCTTGCCGCCCAGCGCGTGCACCGCGGTGCGCAGCAGTTCCGGCACATTCGGGAGTTCGGGCACCGCGTCAGGGTACTGGGCACCACCGTCAGGTTCGCGGCCCGACCTGTCCGACCAGGTCCACACCCGCCCCCCGGAGCGCCGAGAGCGCCGACTCGACGGTCGCCTCGCTCACCCCGGCCGTGTACGGCAGCAGCACCCGCGTGTCGAACCCGGCGGCGGTGGCATCGAGCGCGGTCGCCCGCACGCAGTGATCGGTGGCGATACCCACGATGTCGACCGCGGTGACCCCGTGCCCGCGCAGCCACCCGTCGAGGGACTCGCCCGTGTCGTGGCTGCCCTCGAAGCCCGAGTACGCGGCCTCGAACGCCCCCTTGGAGAAGACCGCCTCCACGCGGGTGGTGTCGAGGGCCGGATGGAACTCGGCACCCTCGGTTCCCGCCCGGCAGTGCGGCGGCCACGAGTCCACGAAGTCCGGCTCCTCGGCGAAGTGCGCACCCGGATCGACGTGGTGATCCCGGGTGGCGACCACGTGCGCGTAGTCCTGCGCGTGTGCGGCCAGATACCGGCTGATGTCCGCGGCGACCGCGGCGCCGCCGGCCACGGCCAGCGACCCGCCCTCACAGAAGTCGTTCTGCACGTCGACGATGATCAGCGCCCGCGACAACGTCCTCACCTCACGAATCGGGTCGGCACCGCGGCCTCGCCCGCCGACAGGGTCAGGGCCTCCCACGGGAGACTGATCAGCCCGTGCGCGAGCAATGCCCGGCTCTCCTCCAGCGTAGGCCCGTCGCCGACCCGCTCGCCGTTGCAGACCAGCGGAACCATCAGCTCGTGCACCACCTCGCCGTCGCCCCCCGGTGCGGGCGCGTCCGCCGGGTAGATCACCTCTTCCACCAGCGTGCCGGTCGGGCGGGCGAACCGCACCGCGCGCTTGGCGCCGCCCCGGGACTCCTTGTGCGCGCTGCGCTTCTCCACCGGGATGCCGTCGACCTCGACCAGCTTGTAGACCATCCCGGCCGTGGGCGCGCCCGAGCCGGTGACCAGCGACGTCCCGACGCCGTACACGTCGACCGGCTCGGCGCGCAGACCTGCGATCGAGTACTCGTCCAGGTCACCCGACAACACGATCTTCGTGTTCGTCGCGCCCAGGCCGTCGAGCTGCTCCCGCACCTGCCGGGCCAGCACGCCGAGATCGCCCGAGTCGATCCGCACGGCCCCGAGTCCGGTGCCGGCCACCTCGACGGCCGTGCGCACCCCGTTGGTGATGTCGTACGTGTCCACCAGCAGCGTGGTCCCCACCCCGAGCGTCTCGACCTGGCTCCGGAACGCCGCCGCCTCGTCGCGGCCCGCCCCGGTGGTGTGCACGAGCGTGAACGCGTGCGCCGCGGTACCCGTGCCCGGCACCCCGTACCGGCGCACCGCCTCGAGATTCGACGTCGCGTCGAAGCCCGAGAGGTATGCCGCCCGCGCACACGCGACCGCCGCCTCCTCGTGGGTCCGGCGCGACCCCATCTCGATCAGCGTGCGGCCGTCCGCGGCGCTGACCATCCGCGCCGCCGCCGACGCCACCGCGCTGTCGTGGTTGAGGATCGACAAAATCAGGGTCTCGAGCAGGACACACTCGGCGAACGTGCCGCGCACCGCCAGCACCGGCGAACCGGGGAAGTAGAAATCGCCCTCCCGGTAGCCCTCGATGTCGCCGGAGAACCGGTAACCGCGCAGCCACTCCACGGTCGAGGCGTCGAGGAACCGTCCCGCCACGGCCAGTTCCTCCTCGCCGAAATGGAACCTCTCCAGCGCATCGATCAGCCGGCCGGTCCCACCGACCACGCCGTACCGGCGCCCGGGCGGCAGACGCCTCGCGAACACCTCGAACGTGCAAGGGCGGGAACCGGTGCCGTCCGCGAGCGCGGCCTCGAGCATCGTCAGCTCGTAGACGTCCGTGAACAGGGCGGTGCTCGCCGTCGCGGTGCGCGGCAGAAGGGAATCGGGCACCCGATCACTGTAGAGCGCGGGCCGGGATGCGGCTGTATTGCCGGGCGCCGACGCCGTACCCTGGAGACATGGCGACGTGTTCCCCGACAAGCCCGTTCGGCACCGCCCCCCCGGAGCCGTCCGACGCAGTCACCGTGGCCTCGTTTCCCGCCGTCACCATGGCGGCAGGGCAGGCAATGCCGGCGGAAGCCGAAACCGTCGAGGAGATCGAAGCAGTCGACCGGCCCTGGGTCACCGTCGTGTGGGACGACCCGGTCAACCTCATGCACTACGTCGCGTACATCTTCCAGAAGCTGTTCGGGTACAGCAAGGCCAAGGCCACCGAGCTGATGCTCAAGGTGCACAACGAAGGCAAGGCGGTCGTCTCGAGCGGCTCGCGTGACAAGATGGAACACGACGTGCAACGCCTGCACGCCGCCGGGCTGTGGGCGACGATGCAGCGGGCCGAGTGATCGGCCGCCCGCTCGCCGACCATCCCGACCGCGAAGCCAGGAGGAGCCGACCGACGTGCGGCAGTGGAGCAGGAAGAACTCGCTCGGAGGCGTGAAGCTGCGATCCGAGATGGACGCACACGAGGCGTCGGTGCTGCGCTCGCTCGTCGCATCCGTACTCGGCATGCTCGAGGAACGCGCCGCCGGCGCCCCGCAGGACGACCTCGCCGCCCTCACCGGCCTGCGCACCGGCAACTGCACCCCGCCGGACGTCCCCGCCCTGCAACGGCTGCTGCCCGACTTCCACCGGCCCGACGCCGACGCCACCGTCCATCCCGACGACGAATCCGCCGACCTCAACGGTGCCCTGCGCAGCCTGCACGAACCCGACATCATCGACGCCAAGCTCGCCGCCGGAGCCGTCATCCTGCGCACCGTCCCCGAATCCGGCGGCAAGGTGGTGCTCAGCCCGGAACAGGCCGATGCCTGGCTGTACGGGCTCAACGACCTCCGGCTGGCCCTCGGCACCACCCTCGGCATCGACGACGACACCCCCGAGACACTCGACGAAGACGACCCGCGGGCCCCGCACCTCGACGTCTACCACTGGCTGACCTGGATGCAGGACTCCCTCGTCCAGGCGCTGCTGCCGTGACGGCCACGCCCGGACCCACCGACTCGCTCACCGACGTCGCCGGCCTGCGCGTCGGGCACTGGCAGGCCCTCGACGCCGACGTCACCCTCGGCTCCGACCACGCCTTCGGCACCGGGCGGGCCACCGGATGCACCGTCGTCGTGCCCGACCGTGCCGTCACCGCCGCCGTCGACGTCCGCGGCGGCGGGCCCGGCACCCGCGAAACCGACCTGCTCGATCCCAGCCACTCCGTCCAGCGCGTCGACGCGGTGCTCCTCACCGGAGGCAGCGCCTACGGGCTCGCCGCCGCCGACGGCGTGATGCGGTGGCTCGAGGAACAGGGCCGCGGCATTCCGATGGGGCCGCCGGGGGCCGTGGTGCCCATCGTGCCGGGCGCGGTCGTCTTCGACCTGCCCGTGGGGGAGTGGACCGCCCGGCCCACCGCCGACAGCGGATACCGGGCCGCCGCGGCCGCCGGCACGACCGTCGCCCGTGGCACCGTCGGCGCCGGAGTCGGCGCACGCGCCGGCACCCTCAAGGGCGGCATCGGCACCGCGAGCCTGTTCCTGGCCGAGGGCCCCGCCGCCGGCGTCACCGTCGCAGCCCTCGTCGTCGCCAACCCCGTCGGAGCCGTGTTCGACCCCGAGACCGGCCTGCCCTGGGGCCTCGGCCCCGCCCGGGCCGCCCGGCTCGGGCTCGTCGCGCCCACCGCAACCGACCTCGCCGCCGCCAACGCCCTCGCATCCAAGGGCACCGCCCTCAACACCACCATCGGCGTCGTCGCCACCGACGCCGACCTGACCGCCGCGGCCTGCCGCCGTGTCGCCGTCGCCGGGCACGACGGCCTCGCCCGGGCCGTCCGCCCCGCCCACTCACCCCTCGACGGCGACACACTCTTCGCCCTGGCCACCGGCACCGCGACGCCCCCCGGCGCGAGCCGACCGATCCCGGAGGCCTTCGCGCCCGAACTGCCCGTGCTGGCCGCCGTGTGCGAGGCGGCCGCCGAGGTCGTCCAGCGCGCCGTCGTCGACGCGGTGCTGCAGGCCACCGCGGTCGCGGGTATCCCCGCCTATCGTGACGTGTTCCCCTCCGCCTTCACGGCCGGGATTCCCACGTCGCGCTGAGGGCCGCGCTGAGGGCTCAGCCCGACGTGCCCTCCGACACGCGCTTCATCTGGTCGCCGCAGCAGATCTCCGAATGCGGCATCCCCTCGGTGCAGGGGCACGGCTTCTCGTAGACGATCTGCGCGCCGCACTTCTCGCAGGCGTAGCGATCTCCGACGTTTCTCGGCACGACTGCCTCCCGGGTCCGACGGTGCCTCCCACAGTAGCCACCGGGCCGCCGGTCGACAGGGCTTTCACGGCGAAGCCCGACCGTCGCCGCGCACGTGTCGAGCGGTGCGCACGTCGGTAGGCTCGAAAGCCAGGAACACAGCACAGGACACACGCGAAGGGCGAGCGCATGACCGTACCCGACGGTTCCCGTCCCGGGCCCCGGCCCGTCTGGCAGCGCGCGGCGCTCCTGATCGCCGGATTCGTCGCCCTGCTCTACGGCGTCGAAGCCGTCGACGCCGCCGCGCCCGCCGACCTCGACTCCGCCGGTATCGAACCGAGAACCGCCGACGGGCTGTGGGGCGTGGCGTTCGCACCCGTGCTCCACGCCGACTGGGCGCACCTGAGCGCCAACACCATTCCGCTGCTCGTGCTCGGCTTCCTCGTGCTCGTCTCCGGCATCGGCCGCGGTCTGGCCGCCACCGCGATCATCTGGGTGGTCGGCGGGCTCGGCACCTGGCTCACCGCCGGGTCCGGCTTCGTGCACATCGGCGCGTCGATCCTCGTCTTCGGGTGGCTCACCTACCTGATCACACGCGGCATCTTCACCCGGCAGTCGAGCCAGATCGTCATCGGGGTGATCGTGCTGTTCGTCTACGGCAGCATCCTGTGGGGCGTGCTGCCCAGCGATCCGCGCGTCTCCTGGCAGGGGCACCTCTTCGGCGCCGTGGGCGGCGTCCTGGCCGCCTGGCTGCTCTCCGCCGACGAGCGTCGCCGCCGCCGCCCGCCGGCCGTGCCCACCTCCTCGTTCGGGTGAGACGCACCCCCGCGCAACAACTGACCGATCGGTAGGCTCACAGCGTCGCCGCAACTGTGACATCTCTCGATCAAAACCTGCGTTGGCTTCGTCGCAGCCACAGGGACGTGGCAGCATGACCCCCATGCGCATGACCGTCCTGGGGTGTTCCGGCAGCGTGGCCGGGCCGGATTCCGCCGCGTCGGGCTACCTGATCACCGCCCCGGGCACCCCGCCCCTGGTGATCGACTTCGGTCCCGGCGTCCTCGGGGCCCTCCAGCGCTACGCCGACCCCGGCGAGGTCTCGCTGCTGCTCTCGCACCTGCACGCCGACCACTGCCTCGACATCCCCGGCCTGCTCGTCTGGCGGCGCTATTCCCCGAACCGCCCCACCGGACGGACCCTCGTCTACGGCCCCTCGGACACCAGCGTGCGCATCGGCGCCGCCTCCGCCGAGATCGCCGGCGAGATGGACGACGTCAGCGACACCCTCGACGTGCGCCCCCTCGCCGACGGCGAAGCCTTCCGCTTCGGCGCGCTCACCATCCACCCCGGCCGGGTCAACCACCCGCCCGAGGCCTACGGATTCCGCATCACCAGCGACTCCGGGCGCACCGTTGTCTACACCGGCGACACCGGCATGTGCGACGAGGTCGTCGAGCTCGCGCGCGGCGCCGACGTCCTGCTGTCCGAGGCCTCGTGGACCCACGCACCCGACGACCGCCCCGACGGCATCCACCTCTCCGGCGCCGAGGCCGGCATGCTCGCCGCTCGCGCCGAGGTGGGCGAGTTGCTGCTCACCCACATCCCGCCGTGGACCTCGCGCGAGGACGTCATCGCCGAAGCCAAGGAGCAGTACTCCGGGCCCGTCCACGCGGTGTCCGCCGGGGACGTCTACCCCATCTAATAGGCTCGTCCGGGTGACCACACGAGAAGACGGCAGAGCGGACGACGAACTCCGCCCCATCCGGATCACCCGAGGATTCACCAACCACCCCGCGGGCTCGGTGCTCGTGGAATTCGGCCAGACCCGCGTCATGTGCACCGCCAGCGTCGAAGAGGGCGTGCCGCGCTGGCGCAAGGGCTCCGGTCTCGGCTGGCTCACCGCCGAATACGCGATGCTCCCCGCCGCCACCCACACCCGCAGCGGACGCGAATCCGTCAAGGGCAAGCTCGGCGGCCGCACCCAGGAGATCAGCCGCCTCGTCGGCCGCGCCCTGCGCGCCTGCATCGACCTCGCCGCCATCGGCGAGAACACCATCGCCATCGACTGCGACGTCCTGCAGGCCGACGGCGGCACCCGCACCGCCGCCATCACCGGCGCCTACGTGGCCCTCGTCGACGCCGTCGCGTGGCTGAGCGCGGCGGGCCGCCTCACCGACCCGCAGCCGATCTCGTGCGCCATCGCGGCCGTGAGCGTCGGTGTCGTCGACGGCCGCGTCCGCCTCGACCTGCCCTACGAGGAGGACGTGCGCGCCGAGGTCGACATGAACGTCATCGCCACCGACACCGGCACCCTCGTCGAGGTCCAGGGGACCGGCGAAGGTGCGACGTTCGCCCGGTCCACCCTCGACAAGATGCTCGACTCCGCGCTCGCCGGCATCGCCGAACTGTGCGAGATCCAGAAGCAGGCGCTCGACGCCCCCTACCCGGGCACGCTGCCGCAGCCCGTGACCCCCGAGCGGACCAGGAAGAAGTTCGGTGTCTGACAGGGTGCAGGTGCTCGTGGCGAGCCGGAACGCGAAGAAGTTGCGCGAACTGCGGCGCGTCCTCGACGCCGCCGGGATCGAGGGGATCGACCTCGTCGGACTCGACGCCGTGCCGCCCTACGACGAGGCGCCCGAGACCGGCGCGACGTTCGAGGAGAACGCGGCCGCCAAGGCTCGCGACGGCGCGGCGGCGACCGGAATGCCGTGCGTCGCAGACGATTCCGGACTCGAGGTCGATGCCCTCAATGCGATGCCCGGGGTGCTCTCCGCCCGGTGGTCGGGGCGGCACGGCAACGACCACGCCAACACCGAACTGCTGCTCGGGCAGCTGCAGGACGTTCCCGACGAGCGCCGCGGCGCGGCATTCGTCTCCGCCTGTGCCCTCGCCGTCCCCGGTGACGACGGCGAGATCGCGGTGCACGTCGTGCGCGGTGAGTGGCGCGGCTCCATCGTCCACAGCCCGCGCGGCGCCAACGGTTTCGGCTACGACCCGGTGTTCCGGCCCGAGGGGGAGGAGCGCACCGCCGCCGAGCTCAGCGCCGAGGAGAAGGACGCCTCGTCGCACCGCGGGCGCGCACTGGCACGATTGGTGTCCGATCTCGCAGCGCTCGCCCGCTGACGCCCGCCGCCGCGGCGCGAAGCCTGCGCTCCCACGCGAAACAAGAAGCCGCCCACGCAATCGCGTGGGCGGCTTGCTGTTTCGCGCGCCGATCGGCCGGCCGGATCAGACGCCGAAGTCGGCCTTGACCTGCTTCGTGCGCTGGTGCTCGACGAAGAACGACAGGAACGGGATCGTGCCGGCGAGGAGGGTGCCGATCGTGCGGCCCGCGGGCCAGCGCACCTTGATCGCCAGGTCGAGCGTGAGCACGAGATACACCGCGTAGACCCAGCCGTGGACCACGGCGATCCAGCCGGGGACGTTCTCGACCTTCAGGATGTACTTCGCGACCATCTCGCCGGTGAGCACGAGCAGCCACACGCCGGTGATCCAGGCGAGCGCGCGGTACCGCGTCAGGGCCGAGGCAATCTTCTTCCGGTCGGCCTCCGGACGGGACTGCGGCGCGGTCGAACCGCTCGTCTGGTCGGGTGCCTGCTCGGGGGTCGTGCTCACTGAGCGCTCCTATCGGACCTGCGCGCAAGCTGCGCGAGGTAATCGTTGTACTCCAGCATCTGCCGAGCCTCCGGGTCGTCCGGATCGACGGCCGCGTTCGGATCGAGCCCAGTGCGGGGCCGCTGGGGGAGGAGATCCTCGGGGATCTCGGTGGGTTCCTTCGGTTCCGACGCGCGCGGCGCACCCGTGGCCTGGCTCTCGGCGTCCTCGGTCTCGAGTTTCACGAACCGGCGGTAGGCGTAGACGCAGAAGAAGGCGAAGGCGGGCCACTGCAGGGCGTAGCCGAGGTTCTGGAACGTGCCGCCCACGGCCTCGAACCGTGTCCATTGCCAGAAACCCAGACCGAGACAGCCGGCCGCGGCGACCGTCACCAGTACGACGAGGGCAAGGCGACGCGGCGGACGGTTCTCGGACACGTCATCAAAAGTACCCGAGCGGCCCCTCGACCTGCCAAGAGCGGTCGGGGGGCCGTGGGCGAGGTCACGTGGTGCGCGAGGGGGGACTCGAACCCCCACGTCCTTTCGGACACAGGTACCTAAAACCTGGGCGTCTGCCTGTTCCGCCACTCGCGCTGGACCCATGAACCATACGACATCCGACCGAGAATTACCTCGTCCGTAGTCGATGGTTTCGTGCCGCCCACGTCGCTGTCTGGCTGTGGCAGTTGGGGCAGAGGAAGCGGACGTTTTCCGGTCGGGAGTCGTTCGGATTCCCGTCGATGTGGTCCACATGCAGTGTCAGTGGGAGATCACACCATTCCGGTCCGATACCGCAGCTTTCGCACTTGTGGGGGCGGCCGGACTCGAGGAGGGCGCGGCGGAGTAGCTTCGCCATTCGTCGCGGCGTGCCCGTGGGCTGCACTACAAGTACCTCCCGCCACGGGAGGCGATTTCGTGCCGGTGCCCCACCCATGTGCGCTTGACCAGTGAAGTGAGATGTGTCGAGCCCCAGCCGTTTGATCCGGCGACTGAGGTGATGGTGCGAACCCCCGCTCGGCACCAGGCCCAAGTAGCGCATGACCCCCGCAACGCTCGTCGAGTTTCGGACCGCATCCTCGAGGACTTCCCGTGTGTACTTCGTCGACCGTCCCATCATCCCCCCTGGATCGAATGTATGTTCGATGCGCGGGACTGTATCGGACGGCGTCGACAAATTGCCGAAAGTGCCCTCATGCACGCGTTTCGCGGTCAGTCAAGATGGTAACGATTGTGTAACGATAAACCTGAGGGATTCCTCAGGTTGATGGACGTCCATGTAGCCGCGCAGCCTGCGCGGACTCTCCCTACCAACCGGTCACTTCTCCGACCTCCTGTGAGTGATCTCACGTGCCCCTTCGGGGGAGGTAACCCGCGCGGAACAAAACATGAGGAACCCCTCATGATTTTGTGTCACTCTTGGGTAGCCCGAACGAGCAGATCAGAGCCCATCAGAACGCCAACGGCGGCGCGGGCGGCCACGAGACCACGCCCTTGCGGTGTTCAGGAGAGGAACTACACGCGTGACGATCGACGAGACCACACCAGCCGACAACGGACGGAACTCGAAGGCATCACGACGCGCCAGTGACCGGGGCAACGCCCCCGCTTCCCGTAAGGGCGCGCTGGTCGACAAGCTCCTCGCCGGGGAGCCCTACGCACTCGCCTTCGGTGGCCAGGGCGCTCCCTGGCTCAGCTCCCTCGAAGAACTCAGCCGCGACAACGGGCTCGAGCCGGTCCTGACCGAACTGGTCAACGAGGCCACCGCGCTGCTCGCGCCCGTCGCACACGACCTCGTCGTCGTGCGCCCGAGCGGCTTCGACCCCATCGCCTGGATGCTCGAGCAGGAGGTCGCCGACGAGGACGAGACGCCCGTCTCCGGCCCCTCCGAGTCCACGCTGACTTCCGCCGCGGTCTCGCTGCCCGGCGTGTTCCTGACCCAGGTGGCCGCGCTGCGCGCGCTGGCGAACCAGGGCCTCGACGTGACCGCCCAGGCTCCGGCCGCCGTGATCGGCCACTCGCAGGGCGTGCTGGCCGTCGCGGCCACCGAGGCCGTCGGCGCCAAGGACGGGCAGATCCTCGCGATCGCCCAGCTCATCGGTGCCGCCGCCACCCTCGTCGGCCGTCGCCGCGGCATCATCGCCGGCGCCGAGCGCTTCCCGATGCTCGCGGTCGCGAACGTCGACCCCGAGCGCCTGCGCGCCGTCGTCGCCGAGGTCTTCGCCGACCAGGACCCGCAGCGCTCCGCGGTCGTCGCCATCCGCAACGCCCGCCGCCGCGTCGTGCTGTCCGGCCCGCCTGCCGCCCTGGCTCGCGTGCAGCAGCGCTGCGAGGAGATCTCCGCCGCGGAGACCCGCGAGCGTGAGGCGAAGAAGCGCGGCGGTGCCGTGTTCGCCCCGACCTTCGAGCCGGTCTCCGCCGAGATCGGTTTCCACCACCCCGCTCTCGCCGACGCGGTCGAGCAGGTCGCCGACTGGGCCGCCCGCTGCGGCCTGGACGCGGACCTCGCCCGCTCGCTGGCGCAGGAAGTGCTCGTCGACCCGGTCGACTGGGTCGCCCTCGTCGACGACGCCGTCGCGGCCGGCGCCTCGTGGATCCTGGACATGGGTCCCGGTGAGCTGCTGACCCGTATGACCAGCTCGGGCCTGCGTGGCCAGGGTGTGGGCATCATCGCGGCCGCCACCCGCGGGGGTCAGCGCAACCTGCTGACCCCGGGCGCGGAGCCCGAGGTGCCGCAGCCGTGGTCCGCGTTCGCGCCGAAGCCGGTCACCCTGCCCGACGGCCGCCAGGGCGTCGAGACGGCGTTCACGCGCCTGACCGGCCGCTCCCCGATCCTGCTGGCCGGCATGACGCCGACCACCGTCGATCCGAAGATCGTCGCCGCGGCAGCCAACGCCGGCCACTGGGCCGAGCTCGCCGGCGGCGGCCAGGTCACCGAGCAGATCTTCGCCGACCACGTCGAGGAGCTGAAGGGGCTGCTCGAGCCGGGCCGCGCCGTGCAGTTCAACTCGATGTTCCTCGACCCGTACCTGTGGAAGCTGCACGTGGGTGGCAAGCGGCTGGTGCCGCGGGCCCGCGCCGCGGGCGCGCCGTTCGACGGCGTGGTCGTCACCGCCGGCATCCCCGAGCTCGAGGAAGCCGTCTCGATCATCGAGGAGCTGACCGAGGCCGGCATCAGCTACGTCGCCTTCAAGCCGGGCACCGTGGCGCAGATCCGCTCGGTGATCCGCATCGCGAACGAGGTGCCGAACTACCCGGTCATCGTCCACATCGAGGGCGGCCGCGCCGGTGGCCACCACTCGTGGGAGGACCTCGACGATCTGCTGCTCGCCACCTACGCCGAGCTGCGCACCCGCTCCAACCTGGTGCTGTGCGTCGGTGGTGGCATCGGCACCCCCGAGCGGGCCGCCGACTACCTGACCGGCCGCTGGTCCACCGCCCACGGCTTCCCGGCGATGCCGCTCGACGGCATCCTCGTCGGCACTGCGGCGATGGCGACGCTCGAGGCGACCACGTCGCCCGAGGTCAAGCGGATGCTCGTCGAGACCCCCGGCACCCCCGACTGGGTCGGCGCCGGCACCGCCTCCGGCGGCATGGCCTCCGGCCGTAGCCAGCTGGGCGCGGACATCCACGAGATCGACAACGCCGCGTCCCGCACGGGCCGCCTGCTCGACGAGGTCGCGGGCGACGCCGAGGCCGTGGCCGCGCGCCGCGACGAGATCATCGCCGCGCTCGACGTCACCGCGAAGCCGTACTTCGGCGACGTCGCCGAGATGACCTACGGGCAGTGGCTCGCCCGCTACCTGGAGCTGGCCGTCGGCTCGCAGGAGGTGGCCGACGCGGCCGAGAACCCGTGGATCGACGTCACCTGGCGTGAGCGCTTCCACGAGATGCTGCAGCGCGCCGAGTCCCGCCTGCACCCGGCCGACCGTGGCCCGATCCCGACGCTGTTCGCCGACGACGCGGCCCTCGACCGGCCGTACGCGGCGCTGGCCGCGCTGACCGAGCAGTTCCCGGACGCCGACTCGGTGGTCCTGCACCCGGCCGACGTTCCGTTCTTCGTCTCGCTGTGCCGCACCCCGGGCAAGCCGGTGAACTTCGTCCCGGTCGTCGACCAGGACGTGCGTCGCTGGTGGCGGTCCGACTCCCTGTGGCAGGCCCACGATCCGCGCTACAGCGCCGATCAGGTCTGCATCATCCCGGGCACCGTCGCCGTCGCGGGCATCACCCGCGCCGACGAGCCCGTCGGTGAGCTGCTCGACCGCTTCGAGAAGGCCGCGGTCGACGAGCTGATCGCGGCCGGCATCGAGCCGGTGCAGATCGCGGCCCGCCGCCACCAGGACCTCGCGGCCGGCCTGCTCGACGCCGTGCTGTCGGCTCCGGACGTCAACTGGGCCGGCCGGCAGACCGTCAACCCGGTGCACCGCCTCGGTGACCTGGACGAGTGGTCCGTCGAGTCCGACACCGCCGCCGTGCACGGCGCGACGGGCGCCACGCTGAGCGTTCTCGACGCCGAGCACGTGGGCCTGACGGTGCCGCTCGCCGGCGACAAGACCGTCGAGATCCGCCTCACGGTGCCCGCCACCGTGCACACCGGTGGCGCCCCGGTCGTCACCGCGGACGACGCGTCGGCGTCGATGTCGGCGCTGCTCGGTGTCGCCGCGGGGCAGGAGCTGCCCGCGGTGAAGAAGGGCGCGGCCCGCATCACCCTCGGCTGGCTGCCGGAGAAGGTCGCCGACCACGCCGGTGTCACCGGTTCGGGACTGCCGCTGAACCTGACCCCGAGCGGCCACGGTGTGCCCGACGTCCTGGTCGGCGCGTGCTGGCCGGCGGTGTTCGCCGCGCTCGGCGCCGCGCAGACCGACGACAGCCTGTCGGTGATCGAGGGCATGCTCGACCTGGTCCACCTCGACCACGCCGTCGACGTGAAGGACGGTCTGCCGACCGATCCGTCGATCCTGGGCGTCAAGGCCGAGGCCCAGGACGTAGCCGACACCGACCTCGGCCGGGTCGTCGAGGTGCACGTCGAGATCACCGCCGACAACGGCAACGGCTCGGGTGACACCACGGTCGCCACCCTGATCGAGCGGTTCGCGATCCGTGGCCGCACCGGCAAGGCCGAGCTGGCCGATCCGGTCCGTGCCGGCGGTGCCGTGAGCGAGGACGCGGTGGAGACCCCGCGTCGCCGCCGCCGCGACGCCGTGATCGTCGCCCCGATCGACATGAGCGCCTTCGCGCGGGTGTCGGGCGACCACAACCCGATCCACACCTCGGACAACGCCGCCCTCCTGGCCGGCCTGGGCACCCCGATCGTGCACGGCATGTGGCTGTCCGCCGCCGCCCAGCAGGTCGTCACCGCCCTCGAGGCCGACGCCAAGCTGCCGGCTCGCCGCCTGACGGCGTGGACCGCCCGGTTCCTCGGCATGGTGCGTCCGGGTGCGCAGATCGACGTGCGCGTCGACCGCATCGCGACCGACCGTGGCGCCGAGATCGTCGAGGTGAGCTGCCGCGTGGACGGCGACCTGGTGATGGTCGCCACCGGCCGCACCGCCGCCCCGCGCACGGTGTACGCGTTCCCCGGCCAGGGCATCCAGCGGCCCGGCATGGGCCTGGACGCCCGCGCCCGCTCGAAGGCCGCCCGGGAGATCTGGGATCGCGCCGACAAGCACACCCGCAAGGCCCTGGGCTTCTCCATCCTTGCCGTGGTGCGCGACAACCCGACCGTGCTCAAGGCCCGCGGCGTCACCCACAAGCACCCGGACGGCGTGCTGCACCTGACCCAGTTCACGCAGGTCGCGATGGCGACCCTGGGTGTCGCCCAGATCGCGGAACTGCGTGAGGCCGGCGCCTTCGTCGAGGGTGCGCTCCTGGCCGGTCACTCGGTGGGCGAGTACAACGCGCTCGCCGCGGTCGCCGGGGTGCTGCCGCTCGAGGCGGTGCTCGAGGTGGTCTTCAGCCGCGGGTCGGCGATGCACGCCCTCGTGCCGCGCGACGAGCAGGGCCGTTCGAACTACCGCATGGCCGCGATCCGGCCGTCGCAGTTCGGTGTCGCCGACGCCGACCTCGAGGCGTTCGTCGCCGGGGTCGCCGAGGAGACCGGGGAGTTCCTGCAGATCGTCAACCTGAACCTGCGCGGCTCGCAGTACGCGATTGCCGGTACGGTCGCCGGTCTCGAGGCCCTCGAGTCCGTGATCGAGCGCAAGGTCGCCGAGTTCGGGGGCAAGCGTGCGTTCATCCTGGTCCCGGGCATCGACGTGCCGTTCCACTCGACCGTCCTGCGCGGCGGCGTGGACGACTTCCGGGAGCGCCTGCTGAACCTGCTGCCCGAGCAGATCGATCCCGACATCCTCATCGGCCGCTACATCCCGAACCTGGTGCCCAAGCCGTTCAACCTGGGCCGGGAGTTCGTCCAGGAGATCGCGGACCTGGTGCCGTCCGAGCCGCTGGCCGAGGTCCTCGCGGACTTCGACACCTGGGCGGCCGACCCCTCGAAGCTGTGCCGCGTGGTGCTCGCCGAGCTCCTCGCGTGGCAGTTCGCGTCCCCGGTCCGCTGGATCGAGACGCAGGATCTGCTGTTCGCCGACGAGGCCGACGGTGGCCTGGGTGTCGAGCGGTTCGTCGAGGTCGGCCTCGGCGCCGCCCCCACGGTGGCGAACCTGGCGTCGCAGACGCTGAAGCTGCCGGGCCGCTTCGGGCAGCCGGTCGAGGTGCTCAACATCGAGCGCGAGGCCTCGATCGTGTACTCCACGGACGTCGATCCGGCGCCGGTGGAGGACGACGAGCCGGCCTCGGCCGACGCTTCCGCTGCCGCTCCGGCCGCGGCCGCCGCTCCGGCCGCCGCGCCCGCCGCTCCCGCGGGTGGTCCGCGTCCGGACGACATCGCGTTCAAGGCCGCCGACGCCACGAAGGTGCTCATCGCCCTGTGGACGAAGCTGCGCCCGGATCAGATCGGTCCCGCCGACACGATCGAGGCGCTGTGCGACGGCGTGTCCTCGCGGCGCAACCAGCTGCTCGTCGACCTCGGCTCGGAGCTGTCGCTCGGTGCCATCGACGGTGCGGCCGACGCCGACATGGGCGCGCTCGCCGGCACGGTCGATCGCCTGGCCCGCACCTACCGGCCCTTCGGTCCGGTGCTGTCGGACTCGATCAACGACCACCTGCGCAAGGTGTTCGGCCCGTCGGGCAAGCGTCCCGCCTACGTCGCCGACCGGGTCACCAAGGTGTGGGGTCTCGGCGAGGGCTGGGCGTCGCACGTGACCGCGGAGGTCGCGCTGGGCAGCCGGGACGGTTCGTCCGTCCGCGGCGGTGCGCTCGGCGGCCTTTCCGACGGCGCGCTGTCCGACGGTGCCGCCGTCGACAAGCTGATCGACGCGGCCGTGCAGTCGGTCGCCGGCCGCCGCGGTGTCGCGGTGTCGATGCCGTCCGCCGGTGGCGGTGGCGGTGCCACCGTCGACGCTGCCGCGCTCGGCGAGTTCGCCGAGGGCATCACCGGCTCGAACGGTGTGCTCGCCAAGACCGCCCGCCTGATCCTGTCCGAGCTGGGCCTGGCCGACGCGGCCTCGGACCTCGCGGACAAGGCGGACACCGAGCTGGTCGACCTGGTCTCGGCGGAGCTCGGCTCCGACTGGCCGCGGCTGGTCGCACCGGCGTTCGACGCCCGCAAGGCCGTGCTGATCGACGACCGGTGGGCGACGGCCCGCGAGGACCTGGCTCGCATCTGGCTCGGTGCCGAGATCGGCGCGGAGCGGCT
Source organism: Rhodococcus sp. ENV425 (assembly GCF_002887785.1). NCBI lineage: Bacteria > Bacillati > Actinomycetota > Actinomycetes > Mycobacteriales > Nocardiaceae > Rhodococcus > Rhodococcus sp. ENV425. The sequence goes on along the minus strand of NZ_PCZU01000264.1, from coordinate 16,726 downwards.
CGCCGGTGCGGGTGCCACGGTCGCCGCGCACGCCGCGTTCTGGGCGGGCAAGGCCACCGAGGCCGGCCGCACGGAGCTCGCGCAGGTCTTCGACGCCGTCGCGACGGCCGCCCGGCAGACCGGCGACGCCGAGTACGCGGGCGAGGTCGCCGTGGTCACGGGCGCCAGCAAGGGCGGGATCGCGGCCGCGGTCGCGGCGAAGCTGCTCGCCGGCGGCGCCACGGTCGTGGTCACCACGTCGAGCCTGAACGACAGCCGCCTCGGCTTCTACAAGGAGCTGTATGCGCGCAACGCACGCTCCGGTGCGGCGCTGTGGGTGGTCCCGGCCAACATGGCGTCCTACGCCGACGTCGACGCCCTGGTGACGTGGCTCGGCACCGAAACCGTGGAGACCGCGGGCGGCGCCAAGAAGCTGATCAAGGAGGCCCTGACTCCGACGCTGCTGTTCCCGTTCGCCGCGCCGCGCGTGTCCGGGTCGATGGCCGACGCCGGTGCCCGCGCCGAGATGGAGATGCGGGTCCTGCTGTGGTCGGTGGAGCGCCTGATCGCGGGCCTGGCCGACATCGGCTCCGACCGTGACGTGGACACCCACCTGCACGTCGTGCTGCCGGGTTCGCCGAACCGCGGCAAGTTCGGTGGCGACGGCGCCTACGGCGAGGCGAAGGCCGCGCTCGACGCGATCGTCAACCGCTGGCACGCCGAGCGCATCTGGGCCGAGCGGGTCACCCTCGCCCACGCCCTCATCGGGTGGGTGCGCGGCACGGGCCTGATGGGCGGCAACGATCCGCTGGTGGAGGCCGCCGAGGCCGCCGGTGTGCGGACCTGGTCGACCGACGAGATGGCCGTCGAGCTGCTGAAGCTCGTCACCGCCGCCTCCAAGGAGGCCGCCGCGGTCGAGCCGCTGGTGGCGGACCTGACCGGGGGTCTGTCGGAGGCCGACATCGACCTGCCGGCCCTGGCCAAGCAGGCGCAGGAGGAGGCCGAGGCCGCGAAGGACGCCGCGGCGGAGTCCGAGCACGCGACGATCGCGGCGCTGCCCGCACCGCCGCGCCTGGACGCGACGCTGCCGGCACCGGAGTGGAACACGCTCGACGTCGACCCCGCCGATCTGGTGGTCATCGTCGGCGCCGGCGAGCTCGGCCCCTACGGGTCGGCCCGTACCCGCTTCGAGATGGAGGTCGACGAGGAGCTGTCGGCCGCCGGTGTGCTCGAGCTGGCGTGGGCCACCGGCCTGGTGGCGTGGGAGAACGATCCCAAGCCGGGCTGGTACGACGCGGAGACCGGCGAGCTGGTGCCCGAGGCGGAGATCGCCGACCGGTACCACGACGCGGTGGTCGAGCGCTGCGGCATCCGCCGCTACGCCGACGACGGCGCGATGGTCGACAACGCGGCGCCGCTGCTGACCTCGGTGTTCCTGGACAAGGACCTGTCGTTCGTGGTGGGTTCCGAGGCCGAGGCCCGCGCGTTCGTCGATGCCGACCCGGAGAACACCGTCGCGCACTCGGTTCCGGACAGCGGTGACTGGACCGTCACCCGCAAGGCCGGCACCGAGATCCGGGTGCCCCGCAAGATGAACCTGACCCGCACGGTCGGCGGCCAGATCCCGACCGGGTTCGACGTCACCAAGTGGGGCATCCCCGCCGACATGGCCGAGTCCGTGGACCGGGTGGGCCTGTGGAACATCGTGACCACGGTCGACGCGTTCCTCTCCAGCGGTTTCACCCCGTCGGAGCTGATGCGCTGGGTGCACCCCTCGTACGTGGCGAACACCCAGGGCACCGGCATGGGCGGCATGACCTCGATGCGGTCGCTGTACATCGACACGCTGCTCGGCGAGTCCCGCGCGAACGACATCCTGCAGGAGGCCCTGCCGAACGTCATCGCCGCGCACGTGGTGCAGTCGTACGTCGGTGGCTACGGCGCGATGGTGCATCCGGTGGCGGCGTGCGCGACGGCCGCGGTGTCGGTCGAGGAGGGCGTCGACAAGATCAAGCTGGGCAAGGCGCAGCTGGTCGTCGCCGGCGGTTTCGACGACCTCGGCATCGAGGGCATCGTCGGGTTCGGTGACATGTCGGCCACCGCGAAGTCGGACGACATGACGGCCAAGGGCATCAGCGATCGCCGGTTCTCCCGGGCCAACGATCGCCGGCGCGGCGGTTTCGTCGAGTCCGCCGGTGGCGGCACGGTCCTGCTCGCCCGCGGCGACCTGGCGCTGGAGATGGGCCTGCCCGTCCTCGGTGTGGTCGCGTGGGCCGGGTCCTTCGCCGACGGCGTGCACACCTCGATCCCGGCTCCGGGCATCGGTGCCCTCGGCGCCGGTCGCGGCGGGCTCGAGTCGGGCCTGGCGCGGGAGCTGCGCAAGCTCGGTGTCACCGCCGACGACATCGCGGTGATCTCCAAGCACGACACCTCCACGGCGGCCAACGACCCGAACGAGGCGGAGCTGCACGAGCGTCTGGCCGGGTCGCTGGGCCGCAGCGAGGGCGCGCCGATGTTCGTGGTGTCGCAGAAGTCGCTGACCGGTCACGCCAAGGGCGGCGCGGCGGCGTTCCAGCTGATCGGCCTGTGCCAGGTCCTCAGCCAGGGCGTCGTCCCGCCGAACCGCAGCCTGGACTGCGTCGACGACAAGATGGCCGAGTTCGAGCACCTGGTGTGGCCGCGCACCCCGCTGCGCTTCGGCGAGCGGTACGCGCTCAAGGCCGGTCTGCTGACCAGCCTCGGGTTCGGTCACGTGTCGGGGCTGATCGCGGTGGTCCACCCGCAGGCGTTCGTCGAGGCGATCCCGGCGGAGCGCCGGGAGGCCTACGTGGAGCAGGCTCAGGCCCGCGCCGTCGCCGGTAAGCGCCGCCTCGCGGAGGCGATGACCGGGGGTGCGGCCCTGTACCAGCGGCCCGCCGACCGTCGCTTCGGTGGGGACTCGGTGCCGGCCAAGGCGGCACGCCAGCTCGAGGCCGACGTGCTGCTCTCGCCGGAGGCGCGACTGGGTGACGGCGACGTGTACCGTTCGGGTCTGCCCGGCTGCAAGTAGCCGCCGGCCGCACGGTCACAGAGAGCGGGTCACGGGACGGATGGGAGTTGCGGGGATCGGGTTCGACCTGGTCAAGGTGTCGGAGTTCGAGGAACAGCTGGGCCGGGCAGGCACGGCGATGCTCTCGAACTTCACCCCGGGCGAGCGTCGCGACGCGAACACCCGCAGCTCCCGTCCGGGCCGGCACTTCGCCGCCCGGTGGGCGGCGAAGGAGGCGCTGATCAAGGCGTGGTCGGCGTCGCTGTTCGGCAGCCCACCGGTGCTGCCGGAGACCGTGCACCGGCAGATCGAGGTGGTCTCCGACGCGTGGGGCCGACCCGGGATCCGGCTGCACGGCGACGTCGCCGAGCACCTGACCGGGGTGCGGATCCACGTCTCGCTCACCCACGACGGAGACATGGCCGGCGCGTTCGTCGTGCTCGAGGACGACCCGCAG